>DXFU01000082.1 GCA_019114305.1 Candidatus Hungatella pullicola
GGCTACGATTTCGCTATCCCTTCTTCTCGCCTATACCTCGCGATACAAACCTTGGGAGTCGCTATGGGGTTCGTCGGCAACTACGCCCCTTGTGGACTTTCACCACAGACTGACGGCATGCCCGTCATACACAAAAAGGAGCAGACCGCCCCTTTGGGACGACTGCTCCTTACCAAATAATTCTTCTTTGCCTTATCTGGCCTCAAATTTCTTTACTATGGCAATTAATAATTCAACTACCTGTTCCATGGACTGGATAGGAATAAACTCATATTTTCCATGGAAATTATAACCTCCGGTGCAGAGATTGGGACAGGGAAGACCCATATAAGAAAGACGGGCTCCATCTGTACCGCCCCGGATAGGAGTAACAAGGGGCTGGATTCCCAGATCCTCCATTGCCTCCTTGGCAATGTCTATCAGATACATATGAGGCTCTATTTTCTCTTTCATATTATAATAACTGTCCTTTAACTGGAGAACAAAAGACCCTTCTCCATACCGCTGATTCAAATAGGCTGCTGCCCGCTCCATAAGTGCTTTCTTTTCCTGGAATTTCTCCTTATTGTGGTCTCTCACAATATATTCCATATGAGCCTCCTCCACAGTTCCACTCATGGCATCCAGATGGAAAAATCCTTCGTACCCTTCTGTATACATAGGATTGTCAAAAACTGGAAGCATGGACTGGAACTCCATGGCCATAAGAAGAGCGTTCTTCATCTTTCCTTTTGAAGAACCTGGGTGGATGCTTGCTCCATGAACTGTCACCTTTGCAGAGGCCGCGTTGAAGTTCTCATATTCCAGCTCCCCTAAGGCTCCGCCGTCCACCGTATAAGCCACATCTGCTCCAAAGCCTTTCACATCGAACAAATCCGCTCCTCTCCCCACTTCCTCATCAGGAGTAAAGCCAATGCGGATTTTTCCGTGGGGAATCTCCGGGTGAGCCAGAAGGAAGGAAGCCATGGTCATAATCTCAGCCACGCCGGCCTTATCGTCTGCTCCCAAAAGAGTCGTTCCGTCTGTGGTAATCAAATCCTGACCTTTGTATAGAGAAAGATATGGGAAATCCTCTGTCTTCAAGACAATCCCCTTCTCTTGATTCAGGACAACATCTCCCCCATCATAATTCTTTACAATCTGGGGCTTCACCCCGCATCCGGAATAGGCGGGAGCTGTATCCATATGGGAAATAAATCCCAGTACAGGAATGGCTTTCTCTGTAGTAGCCGGAATGGTGGCATATACGTAGGAATGTTCATCAACCACAACATCCTCCGCTTTCATAGCCCGCAGCTCCTCTGCCAGCACATTAGCCAGCGCTCTCTGCTTTTCCGTGCTGGGAACGGCCTCCACCTCGTCCTCAGACTGTGTATCATAAGAAACATACTTTAAAAAGCGTTCAACAACTTCAGACATATTGTGTCCCTCCTTTTGCGTTATCCTGTTTGTAATATGCTCCTTTTGGCACAAGACAAACACGTATTTTATTATAGCACAGAGAGATATGGATGTCATTTATTATTTGCCGCGCCATTGTCTACCGGTTAGCCAGCTCCCTGGTAATATCCTCCCAGCTGATCTTCTTTTCTGCCATCAGCACCATCATATGGTACAGAAAATCAGATATTTCGTACTTGATCTCCTCTGGATCCGGGTTTTTGGCCGCTATGATGATCTCTGTGGCCTCTTCTCCCACTTTCTTTAAAATCTTATCAATTCCTTTGTCAAAGAGGTAATTGGTATAAGATCCCTCCTTGGGATGGGTTTTTCTGTCCAGAATTACCTGGAATACATCCTCAAAAACCTTTAACGGATTAGTCTGTGGATATTCTTTCTCCGCAAGGGTCTGGAAAAAGCAGCTTTTATTTCCTGTATGACAGGCTGCGCCAACCTGGCGGACTTTTGCCAGAAGTGTGTCGTTGTCGCAGTCCAGACTTAAGGATTTCAAATACTGATAATGGCCTGAAGTCTCTCCTTTGGTCCACAGAGTCTGACGGCTGCGGCTGTAATAGGTCATGCGACCGCTGTGAAGAGTCTTTTCAAAAGCCTCCTCATTCATATAGGCTACCATGAGAACTTCCATAGTCCGGTAATCCTGAATCACCACCGGCAGCAGTCCGTCTCCGTTTTTCTTAAAATCCTCCCAGGAAACCGGGCTTTCAAAGGTCTGTACAGGCACAGAAAGAGCCTTTAACCTCTGCTTTGCAGCCATAGCCTCCAGATTTGTCTTTCCAAGAATAACTCCCTCCACGTTGGAAAGCGCAAGAAGCCCGGCCATCTCCTCCGGCTGTATCTCACCTGCCATAAGAAGGAATGTTTCCTCACTGCCTTTCAACTCTTCCATGTCTGCTTCAGACAGTTCCCAGCCCGGGATCATAAGCGTGGATCCCAACTGGGCATATTCCTTTGTCTTGGAAAGACAGGAAGGATCAGGAAGCCAGGTATAAATCTTCTCCCCGCCAAAACGGTCCGCAGCCTCTTTCATCAAATCTACATTGTCATCGTTTCCTCCGTCTAAAAAGACCGCTTTTGCTCCGGCGTACAGATATTTTTTTACATCCTCCAGTCGTTTGATTTTTCCTCCGGCAATAACCGGCGCATCCGCCTGGCGAATTACTTCTTTTAAGAAGCCGATTGCCGACTCATGTTCCTTATCAGTTTCTGAATAATCCCAGAACATCAGCTCATCGGCTCCCTGGTCCCCCAGGCGGCAGGCCAGATCAATGCCGGTTGCCCCCTCTCCCAGGGAAGAGCCGTCAAAATAAACTCCATTGCCATTTTTCCAGCCGAAACCGGCCAGTATTTTCTTATATCCTTCCATAGCCTTACCTTTCTCCGGCAGCCTTCTCAAAGGTCTCCACGGCTTCCTTTAAATTGATCTTTTTCTCATACAGCGCCTTGCCAATAATAGCTCCCTGGATTCCCGCCTGGCTTAAAGCCTTTAAATCTTCCATAGAGGATACGCCGCCGGAAGCAATAATATCCATTCCGGTTTCTTCTGTCAGCTTTTTTGTATGAGCCAGATTGGGACCGGAAAGCATTCCGTCTCTGGAAATATCGGTATACACAATATGACGGACTCCCATAGCCTTCATCTGCAGGCATAAATCCAGGGCGGTCAGACTGCTGACCTTTTCCCAGCCCTCTACTGCCGCGTATCCGTCTCTGGCATCTACGCCTACAACAATTTTCTCCGGGCCAAACTCTTTTACCAATTCACCGATAAAGGAAGGCTGCTCCACAGCCTTTGTGCCGATAATCACCCTGGCAACTCCTGCCTGAAGCATTCGGACTACAGCCTCCCGGCTTCGGATTCCTCCTCCGATCTCCACAGGAATGGAAACCGAAGAAACAATTTTTTGGATCACCGGCTCATTCACCGAATACCCGGCCAAGGCTCCGTCCAAGTCTACCAGATGGAGATAGGTAGCGCCCTGCTCCTGCCAGAACAAAGCCACCTGTTCCGGAGTGTCAGAATACACCGTCACTTCCTTAAATTCTCCCTGTTTCAAGCGGACACACTGTCCGTTTTTCATATCAATTGCAGGATATAGCTGCATACTCCTTCCTCCTTCTGACTATAAAGCCCCTTTTGTAGATAAGATTCCGTTGATTCTTCCGTCCACTCTTGTGGCGTCATCCAAAGCTCTTGCAAATGCCTTGAACATTCCTTCCAGAATGTGATGGTTGTTTTCACCGGAAATCTGGCGGATATGCAGATTCATTCCCGCAGAATAGGATACCGCGTAAAAAAACTCCTTGGCCATCTCCGTCTCAAATTCCCCTACTCTCTTTGCAGTCAGGCTGACATCCCAGCCAAAATACGGGCGGCCGGACAAATCCACCGCGCAGAGGATCAAAGTTTCATCCATGGGAAGAATGCAGCTTCCATACCTGCGGATAGACTGCTTCTCTCCAAGAGCCTTTTTGATGGCGGTTCCCAGCACAATCCCTGTATCCTCTATGGTATGGTGGGTATCCACTGCCAGATCTCCCTTTACCTGAACTTTCAGATCAAAAAAACCGTGACGGGCAAAGCTTGCCAGCATGTGATCGAAAAAACCGATGCCTGTATCTACTGCCCCTTCTCCGCTGCCGTCTATATCAATGCCAAGAAAGATCTCTGTCTCCTTGGTTATCCGTTCTACTATCGCGCTTCTCTCCATCGTGCCTTTCCTTCTCCCTTCTATTCTTCCTCAAAACGAACCCGGACGGAATTGGCGTGGGCCGTCAAATACTCCGACTCAGCAAAGGTTTCAATATCTTTATGAACCTTTTCAAGGGCCTCTCTGGAATAATAGATGATGCTGGATTTCTTAATAAAATCATCTACGCTTAAAGGTGAGAAAAATTTAGCTGTTCCATTGGTAGGAAGCACATGGTTGGGGCCGGCAAAATAATCGCCTAATGGCTCTGAACTGTATTCGCCCAGGAAAATGGCTCCGGCGTTGCGCACCTTCGTCATATCCTCAAATGGATTCTTTGTGACAATCTCCAAATGCTCCGGAGCAATGGCATTTACCGTATCAATGGCTTCTTCCATGGAATCGGCTACCAGTATGTATCCGTAATTGTCCAGGGATGCCTGGATGATCTCTTTTCTTGACAGCATTGCGGTAAACTTTTCTGCTTCCTCTGACACTTTTTGGGCCAGCTCCATACTGGTCGTTACTAAAATGGCGCTGGCCAGCTCATCATGCTCTGCCTGGGACAGAAGATCTGCCGCTACGAAACGGGGATTGGCCGTCTCATCGGCCAGAACCAGAATCTCACTGGGGCCTGCAATGCTGTCAATACTTACATGACCGTACACAGCTTTTTTCGCCAGGGCTACAAAGATATTCCCGGGACCTACGATTTTATCAACTCTGGGGATGGATTCCGTTCCAAAGGCCAGGGCCGCCACTGCCTGAGCGCCCCCCACTTTATAAACCTCTGTGGCTCCCGCCAGATGGGCGGCTGTAAGAGTAACCGGATTCACTTTCCCGTCTTTTCCCGGAGGAGTTACCATTACAATTCGTTTCACTCCGGCCACCTCTGCGGGAATAATATTCATAAGAACGGAAGATGGATAAGCTGCCTTTCCTCCCGGAACGTAAACGCCCACGCTTCCCAGCGCCGTTACCTTCTGGCCCAGAATGGTTCCGTCAGGCTGGCTGTCAAACCAGCTTCTTCGAAGCTGCATCTCATGGTAGCGGCGGATGTTTTTCATGGATTTTTCCATAACTTCCAGAAGGCTTTTGTCTACCAGACTTCTCGCCTCATCAATCTCCTCTTGAGTTACTTTTATCGTGTCACTGGTAATATGGGCATGATCAAACTGACGGGTATAGTCAAAAACCGCCTCGTCGCCCTTAGTCTTTACGTTCTCCACAATTTGGGCCACCGTATCCGCATAGGCAGTATAGTTGTTAGGATCTCTTTTTAACAGGTCTGCCAGGATGTTTTTTCTGGCAGCCTGATCCAGCTTTATGATTCTCATGAATTTTCCTCCTGTACCAAATCTCTCAGATCCTGAATCAGTCTTCCGATCCGCTCATTTTCCCGCTTCATGCTGACCTGGTTCACTACCACTCTGGCAGACAAAGGGCAGATCTCCTCCAGCACCGCAAGGCCATTTTCTTTCAAAGTCGTTCCTGTCTCCACAATATCCACAATCACCTCAGACAGACCTACAATAGGAGCCAGCTCCACGGAACCGTTTAATTTAATAATCTCTACCGTCTGATGCTTTCGGTTATAGAAATAATCCTTTGCTATGGCCGGATATTTGGTAGCTACCCGGATTCTCTCATGGTGTTTCAGCAGTTCCCCTGCGCTTTCCGGACCGCACACGCACATCCGGCAGTTCCCGGTTTTCAAATCCAGAACTTCATAAAGCTTTCTGCCTTCCTCTAAAATGGTATCTCTTCCCACAATACCAATATCAGCCGCTCCGTATTCTACATAAGTGGGAACATCGCTGGCTTTGGCCAGGAAAAACCGCATGCCCAGCTCCTCATTAGTGAAAATCAGCTTTCTGGAATCCTTATCCTTCATCTCTTCACAGGTAATTCCGATTTTTTCAAACATGTCCAGGGACTTCTTGGCAAGCCTTCCCTTGGCCAGTGCAAATGTCAAATATCTCATGGTTCTTCCCCTAATCCTTTAAATATTCTGACAGCGGTATCTCATCTGCTTCCTCACGGCCCGCGTTATAAAGCCGGACAGAAAGACCCTTCTCATCCAGATACAGCAGATTGGCAATGCTCCCCTGCTCCATAGATGCAGCGTAAGCTTCCACCATTCTCTCCTTACTTCTCAGCTGAAGCCGCGCTGCCATGTCTCTGCTTCTGAAAAACCGAGCCAGACGCACCGCTTTTTCGCTGGATTCCTCCTCGTAAAGAATCATGGTGTTGACCCCGCCTCCATTTACTTTGATTTTCTGCCTGGACAAGGCCAAAAGCAGATCATCTACAGAGATCCCAAAGCCTACAGCCGGCCGGTCCGCGCCAAACTGCACCAAAAGCTTGTCATACCGTCCTCCATTGACAATGTAGTCTCCCGTTCCGTAGGTATAGGCCTTAAATATAATTCCTGTATAATACTGGTACTGGCTTAACATTCCCAGATCGTAGGATACATAAGAATCCAGGCCGTAATAAGAGAGAATCCGGTTCACCTCTTCCAGCCGGTCCAGCGCTTTTAACGCTCTTTGGTTGGAAGTCAGCTTTCTTGCTTCCTGAATCTGTTCCAGGGAGCCGAAAAGCTCCGGAAGCCTTAAAAAGCCTTCCTTTAATTCCGCAGACACTGGAAGGGAATGAACCAGCTCCTCCACACCGAAATAATTCTTATTCTCAATGAGTCTCCGCAGTTCTTCTTCCTGCTCCTTATCCATTCCCGCCTCTTCCAAAAGGCCCTTGAAAAAGTCCACTTCTCCCAGCTCCACCTGGAACTCCTCCAGTCCGGCCGCCAGCAGAGCTTCTATCACCATAGCAAGAATCTCTCCGTCGGCTTGGGGGGAGTCATCTCCAATAAACTCTGCTCCCGTCTGAGTGGCTTCTTTTAATCTTCCCTGATAGCTGGAATTATTAATAAATGTTCGCTCCAGGTAACACAAACGGACCACTTCATCCTCTGAAAAATACTTGGCCACGCATCGGGCAATGGCTGGAGTTTCATCAGGCCTTAACACAAGAGTCTGATTATCCCGATCAAAAAATTTAAACATTTCCCTGGAAGGAACGCTTCCTCTGGATTCATTAAATATATCGAAAAACTCAAAAGTAGGAGTCTCTATATCCTCATATCCGTACAGGTGGAATACTTTTAGGATCCGATCCTGTATTACAGATTTTCTCCTGCATTCCGCTCCATAGATGTCCCGGACTCCGTCGGGGGTATGCAACAATTTATTTGCCATAGCTGCCTCCAAATGATTCTCCCTTTACTTTCATATGGTAAAGTGCTAATTTAATGACGTGTAGACTATTATAAAGGCATAGACTTTCCTTGTCAATGTCTTCTGTCCAAATCTTTCTGAATCTGTTCCAGATAATGAACGAAAATATCTCTGTAACTGCGTATTTTCCAGCTTTTATCTATCTCTTCATAAGTAAAACTTTTTCTTCCGCCCTGCTCCATCCTCTGCCAGAAATCCCATATCCGGTCAAAGGGCAGGTAATAGATTTCATTTTTCAGAGTGTAGGAAAGAATAATAAAAGCAATTCCTCCCTGCTCCTCAAATTCTTTCATAAAGGCCACCTGATGGGGATGAATGTTCTGAAGAGGAAAGGTATCGGCGCCACATTCCTTTGCGTCAAAGCACACAGGGATTCCCTGAACCGCCCCGATGTAATCCACCGTACTCTTCTGCTCAAAGTAGGCCAGCGTAATATGGCGGCTCTGTTTGTCAATGGAAATGGGGGTAATAGGCGTGGGAATCTTCTGTATGAGGGCAAGGCCGCTGCTTCGATACCGTTCATTGCTCCGGTTGATCAGCTCCTCCAAAGTAGACCCCCTTAAGCCTCTGGTATTCCAGGTTCCCATCCTCTACCTCCACTGCCGGCAGATACGGCCAAAGGCTGGAGGAAGGGGAGCCTGGAAGGTATTGCCGGATAAATAAGTAAGGGGAGCGGGAAGCTCAGGGAATACCAGCTGATAGGAATGAAGGAGCTGGGAACGGATGCCAAACTTCTCCCTGGCCTCCTGGTTGTCTTTTGGATTCCCATACTTATAATCTCCTACAATCGGATAACCTATAGAAGAAAGATGGGCCCTGATCTGATGGGTACGTCCTGTAATTAAAGTCACCTTTAGAAGCGTATAGCCTCCATGGAAGCTGACCGGCTGATACTCCGTCATAATGGGAACGCTTCCCGGTCTTTCTGTGTTGTGAACCGTCACCTGATTGGTCCTTTCATCCTTGGTAAGAAAGCCGGCAACCAGCTGTTTTTCCTTAATCTGTCCTTTTACCACGCACTGATAATATTTGTGGATGCTTCTGTCTTTAAAAACAGCGGACAGAATCTGGAGACCTGCCAGGGATTTTCCTGCAGCAACCAAGCCGCTGGTATTTCTGTCCAGCCGGTTGCACACTGACGGCCGAAAGGTTTTTAACTGTTCCCTGGCAATGCTTCCCGATGTAAGGAGATAATCGATCACATACTCCACCAGGGACTCATCTGTTTCCTTTGCCTTTTGGGAAAGCATGCCGGCCGGTTTGTTAATAAGGAGAATGTGTTCATCCTCATAAATAATATCCAGTTTTACTTTGGACACCTGGGGAACGTCTGCAGGTTTGGAAAACTTCTCTATAGTCTCGTCTGACAGAAACAGCTTTATTTCGTCTCCCTGGGACAGTTTTTCCGAACCGTCACATTTTTTCCCATTAAGGGTAATATTTTTTTTCCTCATCATCTTATAGAGAAATCCGCTTCCGGCCTGACTTAAGTACTTTCGAAGCAATTTATCAAGCCGCTGTCCGGCCTCATTTTCATTTACAATAAAAGACTGCATGGTATGTCTCCTCTTACATGGAAAGATTTTTCAAAAGCCCGCCGGCATATTCCACACTGCCGTCATCCTCATACTGGGAAGCCGGCTTTAAGCTGTCAAGGCGCCGGTAAAAAGCAGATTTGTCCGGGATCAGCTTCACATTGGGATCCAGCTTATGGCCAGCAAAAATCTCATTGAAAGCCTTTTCTGCTTTTGCCACATCCGCCTTTGCCAGATCACAGCAGGCGTATACCCCCGTAGGGTGGACAGCAGCTGCTTCCACCGGAATAATAGAGTCCTTCGTGGTGAGAATCAGATCGTAAAGCACGGTAAACTGCTTTTCATAAGGGCTGACCTTCTCGTAAAAGTCCTTGGATGGGGTTTTGAACCGCCAGGAGGCCACCAAAGGGGAGGCCACATTGGCCGTAGGCAAAACGGATAAAATAGCCATTACAGTAAGAATATTCTTCCACGCCTCATTGTCTGTCAGAAATCTGGCTCCCAGCTGAATCAAAATCATGACGGCGCCGAAGCAAACCTTTAAAATTTCTTTTTTCTTTCGGTAATCTCTGTAACCATACTGTCCTTTTGCATATTTCTTCACAGATGTCATTCCTTTGCTTTCTTAAACATTGGTAATTCTCGCTCTGTTTTTCTTACAGAGCCTTCATAATTCGTAAAATCAATCCGTGGGGCAAAAACTTTGCCAGAATCCGGAAAGCCTTCATAGTGGTCCCGTACACAGACACACTTCTTCCCATCATACTGTCTCTGAGAGCGGTCCGAACTACCTTATCCGGAGCGGCCATCATAAGCCTCTTATAAAGGGCAATTTTCCCTGTCGTCTCGGCAATGTCAAAGAATTCTGTTTTCACAGGGCCTGGACATACGGCGGTAACATAAATTCCCCTTGGATTTAACTCTTCATTGAGAGCGCGGCTGTAGCTGAGGACAAAAGATTTGGTAGCCGCGTAAATGGCAAAACGAGGCTGGGGCAGAAAGGCAGCGGCTGAGGCAAAGTTCATCACTCTGCTGTTGCCGGACAAATAAGGAAGAACCATGTGGGTCACAGCGCACAAAGCTTCGCAGTTAAGGCGTATCATGCCGGTTTCATCATAAAGACTCACCTCTCCCACTGGCCCGATTTTTCCAAATCCCGCTCCATTCACCAGCCACTTCACATCAGGCCTTTCTTCTTCCAAGGCTGTCTGCAGCTCCATAAGCTCTCTGTGGTCAGTCAAATCAATGGAAAATGGCCGAAGAGGTACTAAAATCTCTTCTTTCAGCTCCTCCAGCCTTTCTTCTCTTCTGGCAATGGCCCAGATCTCATCCAGGCCTTTGAACCGATTGGCAATTTGCCGGATAAACTCCCGCCCCATTCCTGAGGAGGCTCCTGTCACTATTGCTATCTTCATAACCAATGCCCTCCTTTTTTACCCAATCTATTTTTTCACTTTTTTGTGCACATTTCTTATGGTCTTCCTCTTTCCGGCAGGTTTCTGGCCGTCTTTTCTGCCTCCGGAGGTTCTGCTGCCGCCGTTTTTAAACTCTCCTGCTGACGGTCTGGCCCCTCGTCTCTCCGCGCCGTTCTGCCCCTTCCCGTAAAGAAGATTTCTCATCTCTCCATCTGCCTTCTGTCTGGGGCGGATCAGACATTTTTTGTCGTATCCAATTAAGTCTGTTCTTCCCGCTTTTATCAATGCTTCCTCTACCAGATTGTAATTCTTCGGGTTTCTGTACTGGATCAGCGCCCTCTGCATAGCCTTTTCGTGAGGGTTGGTGGGAACATAAACCTTCTCCATGGTTCTGGGATCTATTCCCGTGTAATACATGCAGGTGGATATGGTAGAAGGGGTGGGGTAAAAGTCCTGTACCTGTTCCGGCATATAACCTAAATCTCTCAGATATTCCGCCAGCTCAATGGCCTCAGAAAGACCGGAGCCTGGATGGGAAGACATAAGGTAGGGAACCAGATACTGCTTCATTCCAAGCCTCTGATTCATCTCATTATATTCCTTTACGAACTGGCGGTATACCCGGTTCTCCGGCTTGCCCATCTTGGTCAGCACCCGGTCAGATACATGCTCCGGCGCCACCTTCAGCTGACCGCTTACATGGTATTGGCACAGCTCTCTCAGGAAATTCCTGCTCTTGTCCGCCAAAACATAGTCAAAACGGATTCCGGAACGGATAAACACTTTTTTCACCTTTGGAAGAGAGCGAAGCTTTCGAAGAAGCTGGATATAATCCGTGTGATCTGCCTTTAAGTTTTTACAGGGCGTTGGGAACAGGCACTGCCTGTTTTTGCAGGCTCCGTGAGTCAGCTGCTTATCACAGGCCGGATAGCGGAAATCAGCAGTAGGGCCGCCTACGTCGTGGATATATCCCTTAAAATCCGGCTCTTCCGTTAGAATCCTTGCCTCTTCCACCAGAGATTCATGACTTCTGGCCTGAATGATTCTTCCCTGATGAAAGGTAAGGGCGCAGAAACTGCAGGCTCCAAAGCAGCCCCGGTTGCTGATAAGGCTGAACTTAATCTCCCGAATTGCCGGAACTCCTCCAGCCTCCTCATAGGAAGGATGGTAGTTTCTCATATAGGGCAGACTGTAAACCTCATCCATTTCCTCCATAGAAAGGGGCCTGGCCGGTGGATTCTGCACCACATAAAGGTTTTCCCGGTACTGCTCTGTCAATCGCTTGGCTGTAAAGGGGTCTGTGTTGCAGTACTGAATATAGAAGCTTTTGGCGTACTCCGTTTTGTCCTTTTTCAGCTGGTCGTAGGAGGGGAGATGAATGGCGTCATAGACAGAGTCCAGACTGTCTGTTTTATATACGGTGCCGTCAACAAAAGTAATATCCCTGACCTGGATGCCGCTGTTCAGCGCATCTGCAATTTCCACAATGGATCGTTCTCCCATTCCATAGGAAATAATATCTGCCTGGGAATCAATGAGAATGGAGTGCTTCAGACGGTCTGACCAGTAATCATAGTGCGCAAGACGACGGAGACTTGCCTCAATTCCTCCAATAATAATGGGCACGTCCTTATACACAGAGCGGATCAGGTTGCAGTACACCGTCACAGCATAATCCGGTCTCTTTCCCATCTCTCCTCCCGGAGTATAGGAATCCATTGCTCTTCTTTTTTTCGAAACAGAGTAATGGTTCACCATGGAATCCATATTTCCGCCGGACACCAGAAAGCCTAGCCTGGGACGTCCCGGAATCTCTATACTTTTTTTGTCCTTCCAGTCCGGCTGGGCAATGATGCCCACTTTGTAACCTTTGGATTCCAGAAGGCGGCTGATGATGGCGTGGCCAAAAGATGGGTGGTCCACATAGGCATCCCCTGTCACATATACAAAGTCACATTGTTTCCATCCCCGGATGTTCATATCTGCCCGGCTGATGGGAAGGTAATCATGTATCATTCTTTCGCTCCATTTCTTTTAGTATCTCCCAATAATCCTGTATATAGTAGTCTGCCAGCTGCCGCTTCTCCTCCCTCATAGGTGCAGAGAAAGGATCTTCTATAGCACAGACTTTCATTCCTGCCCGGCGGCCTGCCAGAATCCCTGCAGGCACATCTTCAAAAACCAGGCACTTATCAGGTTCTGTATTTAGTTCAGATGCCACTTTCAGATAAATATCAGGAGCCGGTTTTCCTGCCGCTACCTCGCAGCCTGTAACTACAGACTGAAAATAATTTCTGATATTCAGCGTCTCTAAAACTGCGTCTACCATAACACGCCCGTTGCTGGTAGCAATTCCCGCAGATATAGAGGAATCTTTAAGGAACTGCAGAAACTGCCCTGCTCCCGGTTTTAAGGGAACCTGAGTTCTGTATTTTTCCAGGGACATTTCCGTCCAGATTTCTTTGATTTCTTCTACGGTCTCCCACAGGGAGAACCTCTGTCGGAAATAAATGGCTGTTTCCGTAAAACTCATGCCCTCAATCTCTTTTCCTATGGTAGGAGGGCATTCCAGATTTCTCTTATTAAGAAACTCCTGGTCAATGGACGGCCACATCCACATGGAATCCACCAGAGTTCCATCCAAATCAAAAATCACAGTTCTGATATGGTCTAACATGTGATACCTCCTGCTTTTTTCAGAGCTTCCACCTCTTCGTTCGTAAGAGGCCGGTACTCTCCCGGACCAAGACTTTTATCCAGGCTGACAGGCCCCATGGAAACTCTCTTTAAGTATACCACGCGGCAGTCAAGAGTTTCAAACATCCGCTTTACCTGATGAAACTTTCCTTCCCGGATGGTAAGGCAAACCGGCCGGACGCTCTCCAACTCTGTGGAAGCTTCCATAAGCCCTTCCTCCCTGGTAAGAACCGATAAATGGGCCGGTTTTAAAACTGTCCCGTCAGAAAGAACCATGCCCTTTTCCATCTGTTCTGCAGCGTCAGAAGGGAGACTTCCCTCAATCCAGGCAAAATAAACCTTGTCCACATGTTTTTTGGGAGACAAGAGACTGTGAGCCAGTTCTCCATCGTTGGTAATGAAAAGCAGCCCCTCCGTATCCTTATCCAGTCTTCCCACAGGAAACAAATCCTTTCTCTGTCTGTCACGGATTAAATCAATTACAGTCTCAAACCGGACATCCTCTGTGGCGGAAACCACTCCCTGGGGCTTGTTCAGCATATAGTATTCCATGGAAGTATAGGATACCAGACTTCCGTCTACAGCAATCACATCCTGGCCTGGAATTACCTTTCGGTCTGTTTTCTTTTCCGGAATTCCATTGACAGTAATCCTGCCCTTTTTCGCCATTTCCTTCATCTGGCTTCTGGTTCCTACTCCCATTTCCCCTAAGTATTTGTCAAGACGGATCTGTTCTGCCATCACTGCCACCTCCAACCGGGATAATATTTGTTTTTCAAAGTTGTTCCACTGCCCTTGGCAAAGCCTAAGGGATACTGATCCATACATACCAGGCACCAGCCCTGAACCGCCTTTTCTTCTTCCCTTAAGGTTAAAGTTTCCCCTTTTAAATACCGGATCACCCTGTCGTCGTCTCTGGAAAGGCATATGCTGTTTTCAAATTCTTCCGGACGAAGAACCATAGCCAGCGCCTGGGAAGGCTCAAACCGTTTGTTTTTCAGCTGGCCTAACAAAAGGCCTGTCCGCAGGCACCGAAGCTTTGCTGCCTCTTTCACAGGAAAGTCTTTGGGAAGATAAAAAACAAGATCTTTTTTCACTCTAATCTGCTCAGGTGCCAGGTCACGGCGAATAAGGCTGAGAAATTCTGATACCTCTGCAGGGAGAGTCTTGGCATTTCCCCAGTCTTCCTCCTTCCTTAAAGGCTTCTCTCCTTTTTTTCGCAGAAGAGCCAGGAAATGGCCTTCTCCCCTGATCTTATGAGGAAAAAGCCGAAGAACCCCTTCCAGATCAAATCCAGGACTGGCTCCCGGAAACAAAGGGATAGGAACCAGCTCCATCTGGGGATAAGATGAGAGAATATAGCGGATCATATCCTCATCTTCACAGACAGAGAAAGTGCAGGTTGAATAAAGCATCATCCCCCCGGGGACCAGAAGCCTGACAGCCTGGTCAACAATCTGTTTCTGAATCTCACAGTAATAAGCAGGACCCTTCTCCCCGTAGCTTTTTATCATATCTCTGTCTTTTCGGAACATTCCTTCGCCGGAGCAGGGAGCATCGATTAAAATCTTGTCAAAATATTCTCCGAAAACCTCTTGAAGTTTCCCCGGTTCCTCACTGGTAACACAAATATTGGACGCTCCCCACAGTTCCAGATTCTTAAGCAGGGCCTTTGCCCTGGAATTACTGATGTCATTGGAAACCAGGATTCCTTTGCCCTTTAAACGGCTGGCCAGCTCTGTGCTTTTGCCTCCCGGCGCGGCGCACAGATCCAATACCCGGTCTCCCGGCTCCACAGGAAGGATCTGAGCCGGCGCCATGGCGCTCGGCTCCTGTAAATAGTACAGACCTGCAAAGTAGCAGGGATCCTTGGAAAGCCGTTCCTCTCCGTCATAATAAAATCCATTGGTAGTCCACAAAACCGGCTCAAGCTGCGGGCCAAACATCCCGGCAAACTCTTTTGGGTCAGCTTTTAAAGTATTGACCCGAAGCCCTGAGATTTTGCTGTCCTGAAAGCTGTCTAAGTAGGCGTCAAACTCGCTGCCTAAAAGCTGTTTCATATTCTCCAGATAAGACTGGGGAAGCTCTATCTTATTCACTCTTGTACTCCTGTTCCTTTCCGGCCCGCTGGCCGTTAATCTGTCTTCTCTATAATGGAAGCGGTATTTTTGCCTGTCATCACCATTCTTATGTTCTAATACTGATATTCCAGCTTGTATTTTTCCAGATATTTTAATATCCAATAGGGATTCACGCTCATTTCTTCCATATGATCTGTCTTCAGATAAATACCTACATGAAGATGTACGTCAAAATTCCCGGTAGTCCCCTCCACCGCGCTGTAGCCGGTATCTCCCATAAATCCAAGGAGCTGTCCCGCCTTTATCTCATCGCCCTCCTTCCACTGCCGGCTGTAGCCGTAAAGGTGGGCGTAATAAAGGTATGCTCCGCCTGGCGCCCGGATTCCAAGCCGCCAGCCCCCCTGTTCCAGCCAGCCAACCTTTTCCACCACCCCGTCGCTCATACTTACTACCGGATAATATCCTCTCGGCTTTTCCGTTCCCATAATGTCGCAGCCCTCATGACCTCTCTCTCCGCCATAAGTGCGCTTATCCTGCCATCCGTTGGCATAGGAGACCTCCGGACAGGAGGGATCTGTGTTCTCAGGAACAGGGAAATACTTCAGATCTTCTAAAACCATCTGGTAAGCATGGCTTAACTTTTTAAATGCCGCCGGCTTGGCCGACTGTACCTTTGCTGCGGATACACGTAACTGAGACACCTCCGTCAAGTCAAAGTCATGCTCCACCATAAGAGCCGCCACCTGGTCATAATCCAGATCTGTGCTCTCAGCCAGCAGAGGGCCGAGGTTCATGCTTCTAAATTCGTCTGTCTCCCAGGTATAGGCATCCAACTGATAATAGGTAGGATTATTATAAAGGAAATCAATCATGGTTACGTGAAAGAGGGCCAGCAGCAGAATAAAAAAGGTTCGAACCATCATAAGAGCATTTCACCTACATATATTGGTATAAAACAATGTATTCAGGTTCCTATGAAAAAATCCTTGCTGTCCGCAGGTTCTGTTCTTGCCCTGCTGATTCTCCTTTTATTCCCTGATCTGGCTTTAGATGGAGCCAGAAACGGCCTCCGCCTGTGGGCGTGGGTGGTTGTCCCCACTCTCTTTCCTTTTATGGTATGCTCATCCATCCTGGTGGCTCTGGACGCAGTACATATTCTGATTTTTCCCGTAAAAGGTCTGTGCAGACGGCTTTTTAAACTGTCTGATAACGGAACATACATTCTTGTGACAGGGCTGCTGTGCGGCTGTCCCATGGGCGCCGCATCCTTAAGCCAGTTTTTGGAAGATAGACGGATTTCAAAAGCAGAGGGGCAATATCTGTTAAGCATCTGCAACCATCCCAGCCCCATGTTTCTGGCTGGTTTTGCCGGAGCCTGTCTTCCTCCCCAGGTCCCTGTATGGTTGTTTCTCTGTTCTGTATATGGCTCTATTCTGCCCCTATCAGTACTATCCAGACGCTTTTATACTCCAAAGGCCAAAGCCTCCCCTCTTCAGCCTTCAAAGGCAGCGGCTTCCTTAGACAGGATTCTTCTCCGCTCCACTGAAACGATTTTAAAAATCGGCGGCTATATTACCCTGTTCTCCATTGCGGTTGCCTTTCTCATGGCCATGCCTGCAGGATCCCCTCAGACAAAAGCCATGATGCTGGCTTTTGTGGAGATTACTACGGGAATCCAGGCTGTATCCCAGGAAATTCCGGGCACGGCCTGCGGTTTCTTTCTGTCCATGGCATCTGCATTTGGAGGGCTTTGCGCTGTTTTTCAGACGAAAAGCGTTATAAAAAATGCCGGATTATCCATCCGGCACTATGTAATCTGGAAAGCAATTCACAGCCTGCTTTCTGGAGGTGTCTTTATTCTGTTGGCATACTGCCTTGCTCCTCATCTGGCGCCTGGGTAACCGCTCCGGTAAGCTCCTGACGGTTAGAGATTACCACATCCAGGCTGGACTGCATGGAAGAAATATAAGCGTCAAAACGTCCCTGAGCTCCCTCCATGGAATGGCTGATAATGGTCTGCAGATTCTTTAACATATCATCGGTGTAGGTAACCGCGCTCTGACGGATGCCGTTGGCGTCAACCACAGCCTTGTCTACAATCTCCTGGGCCTGCATACTGGCCTGATTCACAATGTCCTGAGCCTGATTGTTTGCCTGGTTAATCACCTCATCTGCCTGGGCATAAGCCTTCTGCATAATTTCATGCTCATTTACCAGCTGATTTGTCTGAGCGGTAGCCTGCTGCAAAATAGAATCTGCCTGCTGATGGGCCTCATTAATAATAGCATCCCTGTTGCTGATGATTTTCTGATACTGCTTGATCTCATCAGGAACACGAAGGCGGAGCTCCACTAAAAGCTCTTCCAGCTCATCTCTGTTTACCACAATTTTGCTGTTGGAAAGAGGCTGATACTTGCAGCCGTCAATATATTCTTCAATCTCACTGATTAACTGTTCAATTCTGCTTGTCATAATGTGAATCTCTCCTTACCCATTTTTCTTTCTCTCCGACATCTTCTCTCTTACGCACTCCGCGATCTCCGGGGCCAGGAACTCGCTTATATCTCCGTCGTAATAAGCAATCTCCTTAACAATGCTGGAGCTTAAATAAGAATATTTTAAATTGGTGGTAAGAAATACGGTGTCGATCTCCGGGGCCATAACCCGGTTGGTCTGCGCCATCTGAAGTTCATACTCAAAATCTGTAATAGCCCTCAGCCCTCTGATTACCACGTCCGCGCCGTTGGCCCTCATAAAGTCAATCAGAAGTCCGCCGAAGGATTTCACCTCTACGTTAGGCAGGTGGCTGGTCATTTTCTTTAACATATTAACACGTTCTTCCACAGAAAACAACGGAGTTTTTGAATTATTATTCAAAACACCGATAATCAGCCAGTCCGACATCCGAGCGGAACGTTCAATGATATCCAAATGTCCTAAAGTTACCGGGTCAAAGCTCCCCGGATACACAGCTTTTCTCATACGGTCTCTCCCCTGGCAATAAATACATGCTTGTTGGTTTTATAAATCTTTTCTCTGGTACAGACAAGTCCCAAAGAGGAAAGATAATCAAATTCCGTTTCCAGCGCCGCTTCCACAATCACCACCGTGTCATCCCCCATGAGACAGGAGCGGGATAAAAATTCAAGAACCTGGCGTTCCAAATCCTGATGATAGGGCGGATCCATAAAAATATAATCAAAGGCCTCGCCCTGGCCATCCAGTTTCCTGAGGGCCGCGAAAACATCGCAGACCATCAAAAGAGCCTGATCTGCCAGCCTTGTTTTCTCAAGGTTTTCGCCGATGCATGCGGCTGCCTTCTGGCTGCTCTCCACAAGAACTGCCTGTCCGGCTCCCCGGCTTAACGCCTCTATGGCAATCGCTCCGCTTCCGGCAAACAGATCCAGGAAACGGCAGTCGTATAAATCAAAATTTAAAATATTAAAAAGCGTCTCTTTAATCCGGTCCGTAGTAGGGCGGGTTTCCTGCCCTTCAACAGTTTTTAATACTGTTCTTCTTGCTTTTCCTGCAATTACTCTCATTTTTTACCTCTTTTTTTCTATATCAGATACCATTATAGTATGAAACTGTCAGATATACAACAAAAAATGAAAAAAAGGCCCTTAGGCATTCAATGCTTAAGGACCCTTTTCTCTCAATTCAGCTTTTTATTTGCCGGCCATCTGTCTTTCCTGGGCCTCGATCATCTTCTTCACCATATAGCCTCCTACAGATCCGTTCTGAGCGGAGGTTAAGTTGCCGTTGTATCCGTTGGATAAGGGAACACCCAGCTCATTGGCTACTTCCATTTTAAAACGGTTCATTGCTTCCTTTGCCTCTGGTACATTAGTAGTGTTAGAAGATTTTCCTGACATATTGATATGCCTCCTTTTCATCTGTTCACCATGGCTTTGTTTCTATCATGGTGTGTTTTTTGCTACACTCCTATTATGACTCAGGAAACAAATAATACACTAGAAGGTTTTTCGTATTATGACATTTTTTTACATCATAGATTTTAAATACTTTTCTATAAGAATCTGCTGGATGATCCCATTGCCGGCCGCCACATCACAGGGCCGTTCCACTGATAACGGACTTCCATCGTAAGTAAAAACCTGTCCGCCCGCTTCTTTTACAATCAAAGCGCCTGCAGCAAAATCCCAGGGTTTCAGATTTTTTTCTATATAAGCTTCCAGCCTTCCGCAGGCCGTATAAGCCAGATCAAGGGCAGCAGATCCGGTGCGGCGGATATCCTGACATTCTAAAAAAATCCGGGTAAAAAGCTCAAAATTATCTCTGGCCAAATCCTTTCTGTAGGGAGAAGTTCCCACAGCAATCAGACTGTCCTCCAGGGTTTTGGCTTTGGATACAGAAATAGGCTGTCCGTTTAAAAAGGCTCCTTCTCCCTTTTTCCCATAAAAAAGTTCATCCGTATAAGGCTGATAAACCAGTCCAATCAAACCTTCCCGGTTCTCATAGAGAGCCAGCGACACAGCGCTATGGCGAAAATCATGGATCAGATTGGTTGTTCCGTCAATCGGGTCAAGAATCCATACAGGCCCGTCAAAGTTTACGTCCCTGTTGTCTTTCTCTTCCCCCATAAAATCTATGTAGGGAAACCATTCTTTCAGCTTTCCGGCAATGTAAGACTGAACAGTCTGGTCTACATTGGTCACATAATCTGCCTTTCCCTTTGCGTAGACCTGAGAAACAGACCATTGATCCTTTAAATAATCTCTTGTACTGCGAATCAGCCTGGTCAGCTTCTCCCACTCTTCCTCTGTTATACGTACGCTCATTTCTGCTCTCCTTTCTTTTCCGCCGTAATCAGCTGCTGCATGTCCACTTTTTTGCATTCTTGTCCGCTGTATCTTGCTTTCTCATAAATTTCATGGTAAACAAACCGTTCCCTGCCCACTCCTGCATACTCCTCCAACTCTTTTGGGGAACCGCTTTCAGGAAATTTCTTCTGTCCTGCGCAGGAAATCAGTTTTTTCCGATAAGCCCTTCGAATTTTTCCATTTATGGAAAAATCCCTCCATAAAGGTTTTGTTCTCCCTTTCTTTCGTCTGTAACTCTCAGTTACAAATTCAGGCCTCAGAAATACTTTCTCGTCTCCGTCCTGAATCCCTGCTGAAAAAAAGCGGCAGATCATTCGGTATATCTGATACAGGCCGTATCCTGCAAGAAGAATGGTAAGAACCGCTCCCAGAAAAAAACCCAGAGCATTGAGAATATCCGTCAACAGGGAAGGATCCTTCACCGATCCCCAGCCCTGAGGAGGAAGAAAGGAAGCCGCAGGCTGGGATACAGATCCTCCAGTCTCATCTCCATCAGGAAATAAAGCGGCCAGGAAAACAGCCGCCCGCAAAAGAAGCCATTTCAGAGCTTCTGTTACGGCCCCTGTAGGAATCAATGAAACAGCCGCCATTGCAAGGCCTGTCACAGCCAGATAGATTGCCATAAATATTCGGTTTACCAGCTTCATCTGTTCCTTTGGAAGGCGATCCTGCCTGTCCTGGGCTGCCAGAAATTTATCACAGCTGTGAAGCTGAAGGTGAAACAGATGAATCAGGATAAGAATCATGCCGCCCCATAATCCTATGGCCGTCAGTCTGTCCATTGGAAGAAATACTCCCAAAAGATAGCAGACAAGAAGCACCAGGCCTAAAACAACATGAAATGTGGTCATGTCAGCGCTGATCCACCGGTTAATCCATCGAAACCGTGTCATCCTTCCACCTCCCATCTCATAAAAACCGCAGAGGGACAGCCCGTGATCCGCAGCTCTTCCTTCTGTCTTAATGGCGCAATCCACATAGAACCCGGGCTAAGGCGGCATAAGGTCTCAAAGGCTGCCGAAAGCTCTTTTCTCTGACAGGAGGAAATCAATAGATAGAGAAAATCTCCCTTTTTCCAGGTTGCATCCATTTGTTCCATGATTTCCTCCATAGGCTTGATCCGGTGATCATAAGTAAGCCGCGAAAGACACTCCAGGGAGCGGACCCCATGGTCTTTTCCTGCTCCTGGCTCCTGATAGCCTTCTTTGCCGGTAAAACAGTCCGTGCCGTTGGTGACAAATCCCACAGGGATTCCCAAATCAGTCAATTCTCCCAAAAAAGCAGCGCACAGGGAAATGCTCTCCTCTCTCTCCTCCTCAGAGGCCCATGGATAATCAGAATCCAGGTTCAGAAAAATCAGCAGTCCCTGAGAGGCGGTAGGCTGATAAACGTTTACCTTCAGCTGACCTGTGCGGGCAGAAGCCTTCCAATTAATATCCCGCATCGAATCATAGACCTGGTATTCCCGAATTCCCTGAAGCTCAAAAGGATCCCTGCAAAGCCGTCTTTCTGCCAGAAAACTTCCTGTCATCTGTCGGAACGGAACCTTAAGCCTTTCCGGATTTACAACAGCCGGATAAACATAAAATCTGGCTGCTACAGGAAGAAAACAGGCTTTACGTAGAGCAAAAAACAGGTCACAGCTGACCAGCTCCATCTGACTGATTTCATAATACCCTCTTTTCTTGCACTGAAACCGAAGAGATCTGCGGATTTTCTGGTAAGGAAAAACAGAGAAGGAATCATTTCTGTAAACAAAATCTGATACTGTGGAGTTTTCTTCTGATAAGAACTTAAGCCCCCGCCCCATCCGAAATTTAACGGACAAAAGAGCAATGGGAAGGAATTTGGAGTTGGTCACTGTTTCATAGAGCACGGCCTCCTCCCCGCAGACCGCAGCTTCCCTCTGAAATTCCAGCTGCGCCGTAAGTCCCTTGTTCCAAAACTTCAGATACAAGCTTTCCTGAAGCCAGAACAGACACAAGGCAGCTGCCACAATTAAAATCAAAGTCATACGATCAATTCCATTCCTCCGTTGGTACCGGAACAGAATTTAAAATCTGCTCCATAACAGCTGCCGTCCTGCGGGAACCGTCTATGGTTCTGGCACATACCAGACGGTGAGCTAATACCGGAACTGCCAGCTCTTTTATATCCTCCGGAACCACATACTCCCTTCCTCTGATCAAGGCCAGGGCCATAGATGCCCGAAGAAGAGCCAGGCTTCCCCTGGGACTTACACCTGACAAGATCTGAGAATTGGTTCTGGTAGCCTGAACCAGGGATACCAGATAGTCCATAAGAACCGGAGAGACATAAATTTCCCGGCATTGGGTCTGCAGGGAAAGAATTTCCTCCCTGGAGCACACCGGCTTCAGTTTTTCATATGGATTGCTTTTCTGAAATCGGTTTAAAATCTCCAGTTCCTCCTTCTTGTCCGGCAGCCCCATGGAAATCCGCATGAAAAAACGGTCCAGCTGAGCTTCCGGAAGAGGATAGGTTCCCCCTGTTTCTATGGGATTTTCCGTGGCGATTACCAAAAATGGCTGATCCAGCTGGTAAGTCACTCCATCTATAGTCACCTGCCTCTCTTCCATGGCCTCCAAAAGGCTGGACTGAGTCCTGGGAGTCGCCCGGTTAATCTCATCAGCAAGAAGAATATTCGTAAAAACAGGCCCTTTTCTCAGGACAAATTCTCCTTCTTTCTGATTGAAATAGTTCAGCCCCGTAATATCAGAAGGAAGCAGGTCAGGAGTAAACTGAATTCTGGAAAATTCCAGATCCATAGTCTTTGAAAAAGTTTTGGCCATAAGCGTTTTTCCTGTACCTGGAACATCCTCCAAAAGGACATGCCCCTCAGCCAAAAGAGCGCAGAGAAGAAGATCTGTCACCCCTCTCTTCCCTACAATCACCTGTTCCATATTGCTGCGTATTTTTAATAAGATTGATTCCCTGTCTTCCATACGTCACCTCTTCCTGCTTCTGTATCAAATATTCTCCGCTTCCTCGTATGGCCGCGGCTTAATTTTGTCATAATACAGAGCCAGTGTCACTCCCTGGTAGGGCATAACATAAATAATAGAAAGACCGCAGGTTACCAGACTGAGAAGGTTCCATGGAAGGAAGGACAGCTCCAGCAGAAAATAATCCATTTTATTTCCAGCCATCATCTCTTTACTCTCCCTAATGCACTGAAAAATCCCCTTTGACGGATCATCTACCAGAATTCTTAAAGCCTGGCTGTACCGGTAAGAAGCGATAATACCTGGAATAATAAAAAGCAGACTCCACAAAAAGACAAAAATACCGGTCATAACAGACAGACCCATAGCCTTTAACAGGTATCGGTAAGAGCTGAAAAGATCCAGATAGGACATAGAAGAATCTTTTCTCGCCACCTTCAGACAGTAGGACACATATCCTGCTCCAAGCCAGGTTGTAAGGATAAACTGAACCACTGCAAAAATAATCATCGCCGGCAGAAGAATTTCCGCGCCTCTGAAATCTCCAGAGCGTTCCATCAGCCTGCTTCCCGTCTCCAGCACCCCCTGTACAAAGGTCTGGAGAAAGGTAATACAGAAGTAAATAAAAGTAAAAAGATAAGGATTTACTGCAGATACCGCCATAGCCATCTTGGCCTGCGGCTTTAAATACCAACTGTTCATAACGCACTCCTTTTTATCATGATCTTCCCAGTGAATCTTTTAGGCCCCGCTTTTTATATGTTCAGCTTCTCACAGCTGTCCTCCAAATACCTCTTTAAATAGGAAGAAAGCTCCTGATGCTCCGGCCACGTCAGCTTCGGATCTTTCCGGTA
The DNA here is from genome assembly GCA_019114305.1 of Candidatus Hungatella pullicola. Taxonomy (GTDB): domain Bacteria; phylum Bacillota; class Clostridia; order Lachnospirales; family Lachnospiraceae; genus Hungatella_B; species Hungatella_B pullicola. The sequence goes on from DXFU01000082.1 coordinate 23,834, forward strand.
CAAATCCTCTGTTTCCCTGGCTACCTGCTTTAATAGATCCGCATCTGTAAAAATATCTCCCAGTTTAAATTCCATATCACCGCTCTGGCGGATTCCAAATATATCTCCCGGTCCCCTCAGTCGTAAATCTTCCGATGCAATAAAAAAGCCGTCATTGGACCGGTTGAGAACCTCCAGTCTTTTCTGCGTATCCTCCTGTTCCGAACTGTTAATCATAATGCAGTAGGACTGGTGCTGTCCTCTTCCCACGCGGCCTCTCAGCTGGTGGAGCTGAGCCAGACCGAAGCGCTCCGCATTTTCAATCATCATCACCGTTGCGTTAGGCACGTTGACCCCTACCTCAATAACCGTAGTAGATACCAGCACCTGAATCTCCCCGGCCGCAAACCGCTCCATAATCTGATTTTTCTCTTTCGGCTTCATCTTTCCGTGAAGAAATTCAATTTCAATTCCAGGAAGCGCTTTTTTCAAAACTTTTGTATAGTCCACGACATTTTCTGCTTCCAGCACCTCACTGGCCTCTACCATAGGACAAATTACATAGGCCTGCCTGCCTTTATCCACTTCCCTTTTTATAAATCGGTAGGCTGTATCCCTGTATCCCGCATTCACAACACAATTTTTAATAGGAAGTCTTCCCTGGGGCAGCTGGTCAATCACGGAGATATCCAGATCCCCGTACAAAATAATAGCCAATGTTCTCGGAATAGGGGTGGCACTCATAACAAGGATATGAGGACTTTCCCCTTTCCGGCCTAATGTTTCCCTTTGGCTTACACCAAACCGATGCTGTTCATCGGTAATTACCAGAGCAAGGTTGTTGTAAACTACCTTTTCCTGAATCAACGCATGAGTTCCTACAATGATATGAGCCTCATGAGTACGGATTTTTTCGTAGGCGGTCCGTTTTTCTTTTGCCGTCATGGAGCCGGTTACTAAAATTGGAGTCAGATCAATGTGATTTTTCTCAAAGAGACCGATCATAGATTCATAATGCTGTCTGGCCAGAACTTCTGTGGGAACCATTAAAGCGCCCTGATAACCGTTGAGAGCTGTCTGAAGAAGGGCAAGCACCGCAATAATAGTCTTTCCAGATCCTACATCTCCCTGAATCAGGCGATTCATTACCCTGCCCTCTCTCATATCGCCAAAAACCTCCTGGAGGGTTCTTGTCTGAGCCAAAGTCAGGCTGTAGGGAAGATTTTTAATTACCTGTTCCACCTGAGGACAGTCTTTTATGGTATAAATACTTTTTCGGTCTGATCTTCCCTCCTTCAGATGGCGTACCGCCATAAGAAAAAGGAAAAACTCATCAAAAACCAGCCTTTTTCTGGCAAAGAGCAGATCCTGGCGATTGGAAGGAAAGTGAATATGCTCAATGGCAAAGTTGTATTCTGCCAGCTCATATTTCTTCCTAATTTCCGGAGGCATATAGTCTCGTTCCATGGTCCTGGCCTTCAGCGCTTCCCTCTCGGTTCTCACAATGGTTTTATTGCTCAGTCCTTTGGTCTGTCCGTAAATAGGCTGCATGGAATTCATCACTTGTCCGTAAGCCTCTCTGGTATAAACCTCCGGCTGCTCCATCGTCAGCCTGCCGTTTTTCTTTACCACTCTCCCACGGAAAACAAAGCGCATTCCCGCTTTCAGGGTAGCGTGAAGGTAAGGCATATTATACCAGGTCAGCTGCAAACTTCCAGTTAAATCCTTAACTGTGGTAGTAATCACCTGAATATGACTGTACCGCTTAACTGCCGGAGTCGTAAATACCATGCCTTCCACAGCCAGCGTCTGTCCCGCTTTCACCTGTCCCACAGCCACAGGCTCATCAAAGGAGTCGTAAGCCCTTGGATAGTATTTTAAAAGCTGATCAATGGTATGAATACCCAGTTTGGCAAACAGCTTTCCGGTTTTTTCTCCCACTCCTTTCAGAGTTTCTACCGGCTGTTGATTCATAAATTATTCCGTCCTTCCTGACACAAGTTGCTTATATAAAGCGCCCGGCAGGCCTGAAACCAGTCTGCCGGGATATAGACTTTTATTCTACAGAAAGCAGATAATAATAAATAGGCTGTCCGCCCTGATGAAGCTCTACCTCACACTGGGGAAGGGCTTCTGCTGCCTTCTCCTGAAGAGACCGGGCCTCTTCCTCTGATACATCGCTGCCGTAATAGATGGTAGCCAGTTCAGAACTGTCTTCTGCCATAGCTTTTAAAGCTTCCAAAGCCGCCGTTTCAATATCCTGCCCCACAGCAAGAATTCCTGAATCTCCCAGGGCCATAATATCGCCCTCATGGATTTCGATTCCGTCAATTACTGTGTTTCTCACCGCATAGGTAATCTGTCCTGTTTTAACGCGGTCCATCTCCTCTGTCATAATTCTCTCGTTATCTTCTGGAGAAAGGTCCGGAGCAAAGTTGATAATAGCGCAAATTCCCTGTGGAATGGTCTTAGACGGAATTACCACGATATTTTTATCCTTCACCAGCTTTCTGGCCTGCTGGGCAGCAAGAATAATGTTCTTATTATTAGGAAGAATGTATATGGTATCCGCATTGATCTTGTCAATAGCGTTAAGCATGTCCTCCGTACTTGGGTTCATGGTCTGTCCGCCCTGAATCAGATAATCCGTTCCTATTCCCTTAAAAATCTCATCCAGTCCATCACCTACAGAAACAGAGATAAATCCGTAAGGCTTTCTGGGCTGCTCCTTTTCTTCTTTCTGCTCTTCGGCCAGACGCATGGAATCCTTAATCAAACGCTCATGGTGCTCTTCTCTCATATTGTCAATCTTCATTTTGGAAAGAGAACCATAGGTAAGCGCTTTCTGGATAGCAAGACCGGGATCATTGGTGTGGACATGAATCTTGATCATATCCTCATCGGCAACCAACACGATAGAATCACCAATAGACTCCAAATACTGTTTTAATTCCCTCTCCCGCTCTTCACTGCACGGATTCTCCAGATTAATGATAAATTCCGTGCAGTATCCAAATTTAATATCGGCTTCCTCCAGGCCTGCGCCGGAAAGAGAAGGGGCAGGTCTTGCCTCTGTCTCAACGGACAGATCAACCTCCTTACCCATCAGACCGTCCAAAGCGCCTTTCAGTACCTGCATCAGTCCCTGGCCGCCGGAGTCAACCACCCCTGCCTGCTTTAATACAGGAAGCATCTCCGGAGTCTGGTTCAGCACATAATCTCCGTGCTCAATAACCTTCTGAGCAAATTCAATAATATCCTCTGTTTCACCGGCTATCTCCACAGCCTTGTCAGCCATCCCCCTGGCAACGGTTAAGATAGTACCCTCTTTAGGCTTCATAACCGCCTTATAGGCAGTGTCTGTGGCTCTCACAAAGGCGCCGGCCAGTACGGAGGTAGTAATCTGATCAACGTTCTTGATCTCTTTTGTAAATCCCCGGAAAAGCTGAGAAAGGATAACGCCTGAGTTTCCTCTGGCGCCTCGCAAAGAACCGGAAGAAATGGCCTTGGCCAGATTCTCCATAGTCGGCTCCTGGACAGCCGCAACCTCCCTGGCCGCCGACATAATTGTCATGGTCATATTGGTTCCTGTGTCTCCGTCGGGAACGGGGAACACATTCAGCTCATTGATCCATTCCTTCTTTGCATCCAATCCTTTTGCTCCCGCAAGAAAAGCGGTTTTTAACAGACTGGCGTCTATATATTTCATATCCACCGGTAGTTCCTCCTTAATCAATCACTCTTACACCTTCGACGTAGATGTTAATTTTATCCACTGTCATCCCGGTGAATTCTTCTAATTTGTACTTCACATTCTCAATCAAATTATCTGCCACAGCTGAAATACTGACTCCATAGGCGACAATTACGTGAAAATCGATGGAAATATGGTTGTCCTGTATATTCACATTGATTCCGTGAGTCAGGCTCTCCCGCTTTAACAGCTTTACCAAACCATCCTTCATACTGACGGCAGCCATACCTACGATGCCGAAACATTCTACAGCCGTAGTACCTGCATACATGGCAATCACATCGGGGCTTATCTGGATTTCACCCAGTTTATTATTAATATAACCCTTCATAGCATTTACCTCCGTTCTTTCAGTCTTATTTGATTATACATTATAATTCAAAAAAAAGAAACAAATTTTTATTTTATGCTTGCAAAACCAGAAAATATCTGTTATCATACATGTGTTGTGGATTTTTCTAACATAAAATCCAAGTAGTTTTTAAGGAGGTGCAATCATGGCTAAATGTGCAATTTGTGAAAAGGCTGCTCACTTTGGCAACGCAGTGAGCCATTCCCATAGAAGATCCAATAAGATGTGGAAAGCTAACGTAAAGTCCGTTAAGGTTAAAGTTAACGGAGGCGCTAAGAAGATGTACGTATGTACTTCCTGCTTAAGAACCGGCTTAGTTGAAAGAGCTTAATAGGGTATAAGAAAGTTCCAGGTTTCAGACCTGGAACTTTTTTTAATTATTAATAGCAAAACAGATTATATCCCACCACCAGACAGCCCACAATAAAGCAGACTGTCAGAATCGTAGCCGGTATAAAAAGAAGCACGGCCATCCCGGCGCCAAAACAGAAAATCATCAATCCGCATACCCTTTTCATATCTTCCCTCAACTGGTATCTATATCTTATCCTATGCGGCCGCAGGAAGACTTATACAGTCTTTCCTCCTTAACTTTCCTTTGGCTCCTCCGCCATTTTTTTCGCAGCCTCTACCGCCTCCGAGGAAACCTCCTTAGGGGAAGAAACAAATTTGTTTACAAAGTCAGGAACCATATCTAAAACTCTGGTCATGGCATCCTGCTGCTTTACATTGACCAGCTTAGTAACGCCGTTCTGGATAATCAAAATAGCGCTTGGGCTTATTTTAGCGTTCATGCCTCCCGCGCCCTTTCCTCCCGCACTATCAGAGAAAGAGCCGGCCGCCATGCCGCAGGTCACATCCACTAGGGGAAGAATAATGGTATCCTCTATCTTTACCGCGTCTCCCACCACGGTTTTTGTACTTACAAAGGCATCCATGCCCTGAAACAATGCCTGAACCGCGGCTGTAAAATTGTTGTCTGCCATTTTGCAGTTCCTCCTTTAGCCAAGCCATTTTTTTAATAATCTGCGGAAATTTTTATCCATCAGTGCCTTGACCCCTAACCATGCCACAGTGCCAATCCTGATTCGCCCGATGAAATCGGCTTCTCCCTCTAATATCTCTCTGTCAAATACAGGATAGAATTCCATCTGCTTGTGACAGAACGGGTAGATGACACTGATGATCTGAAGCAGCTGACCGGTGCGGTATGGATCCTCAAAACCAAAGGTAAACGTCCCCTTTCCCTTTCGGGGCATTACATGGACCACAAGCCTTTTGGTCAAAGAACAGAGAAGCTTAACCGTATTCTGGTTATCCTTATCCTTAATCCATTCCTCCAGCCTATCTTTCTTATCTTTTATGGCTTTCAGTTTATCACATATCTTTTGAAATGAAAACTTAAGTTTTGATAAAATCTTATTAAAATGAAACCTATTATCTTCTTTCTTTCCTGTTTCCAAAGAGGAGGTTTCTTCTTTTTCTGCCTCTTTGGAGACTTTCTTTTCCTTTGCCGAAGAAGGGGGAGATATTTCAGAAGGCACCGCTGTCGCATCCGCCTCCATGGCATGAACCATTTCCTCAGGCTCCTCCTCCTTTTTTCTTTCTTTCCCCGGGAACACTTTGATTCCCATAATCCGAACATAAATCTTTAGGTCCTTGTCATAAATAAGGGTAACTGAAAAAAGCTTTAAAAGCCATGTAAGGCGGACAGTTCCTGCCAGTCCGTTGTGATATCTGCCCTTTATCTCATAGCGCAAAGGCACCAGAAGAACGATTCCCGCTGCTGCAAGAAAGATTCCAAAAAGTGCCAGAAGAAGGATCCCTATCAATTTAAGCAGAAAAAGTATAATAGATACTACCATAGGCACCTCACTCGCTTCCGGCATCTTCCGGGCCGAAAAAGGCTGCCGGATCAAAACCTCCGGTCAGATGATACAGATCTCCGGTCATCTGACCAGCCAGTTTCAATGCCTCTCCGTATCCCAGGGCCAGTCCCAGAACAGAAATCTCCTTTTTGGGAAACCAGCCGGCCAACAGAGTCTCCAAAGGATAAATGTCAAATACATTATTCCCTCCCATGGAAAAGGTAATCACATAGACACCAGGAAAAGGCCGCAAATTTTCTACAGCCTTTTCCGCCTCTTTCTGCCGCTTTTTCGCATTTTCCCCTATATATCTCTTTTTATGCCAGATTATTTTCATCTTCCATCAACTCTTCCAGCAGTTCCATGGAGGTCTCCTTCTCCGCTGAGTCGGCACAGCTCTCCAAACTGCCTCTGATATAATCCTGGATTTCATCCAGTGAATTAAAACAGATAGGGAGATCGGAAAGCACTTTAGCCATAATGGAACGAACTACAGGTCTGGAGTTTTTGCCAAATACCTCCTCCAGCTCTTTAAAATAAGCGTTAGCCACACCTTCCATATAGGCTCTGTCTGTCAATTCTTCCTCTCCCTCTTCTGTTTTTGCTTCCAGATCAGCAAAGGGACTTCCGGAAAGAAGGCGGTCAATCTTCACCGCGCTTACATATTCTGGATCCTGCAAAAGCTCTGAGGAAGCTTCCGGAAGCTCTGTTTTCAAATAGCGCTCATAATAAGCTTCCTGGCGGCCTTCCAGAGCTGTCAACTGGTCCATCAGCTGGTCAGCCGGTGAAAAATCTGCCTTTTCAAAACGCTGGGTGATATCTCCGATAATCGAGGTTAAAAGAGCCTCCTCCTTCTCATCTGCCAAAGCGCGGTCCCTGGCCAAAAGCAAAACATACAGATCATTGACCAGATCCTGAAGAAGCAGATACAAACTGGATTCTTCCACCAGGCTTGCTCCGGCCCACTGGAATCTGGCCATTAGATGATCATACCGATCCTTATCCAGATTCCTGTAATCCGCATGGCACAGCTCGTCTAAAATCTCATACAGCTTCGGATGGCTCTCCTTCATTCCCTGAGGCAGCTGAGCCATAGACTCTGTACGAAGAATATACATCATATCCTCCAAATTTTCCTTTGGGGAACCGATGTAAACAGACAGCCCTTCCATTACCATGCTGAAAAATTTCTGTTTTGTGAACCGTACCGGAAGCTGGCTGATAACCTGCTGAATTCTGCTGTTCATCAAAGAAGAGTCTTTCCCCCCTTTGATGTAGTTAATAAGAAGCTGGGCAAAGGTCTCGTCATTGTACTGACACTCAGGAAGGGATGTAAAACGGCGTTCAATCCTGTTTAATACATATTCATAAATTTGAAAACAGTCTGTATAGGAAGTGAGAATCTCCACCTGATGGGTGATCCGCTCTCTCAATTTTTCCAAAGAATCTTCGATACTGTCTCCGCTTCTGTAAGCGCTCAGCAGCTTAACAAATTCTGCAGTACACTCCTCAAAATCCTTTTCCAGACCAGTTGTCTCAGAAAGGCTGTCAAAAAAGGAGCAGTAATTTAAAGCCAGCCTGGTATGTGAATACTGATAGGCAGCTGTCATCTGTCTTTTAATTATACGGCTATCCAATGTATGTTCCTCCTGATTAGGGTCAGTCTTTATAATTGGCTAAAATAGATCTTCTCAGAAGATCAAGAGCTTTCACTACAGACTGTTCCCTGATTTTTTCCCGATTTCCCTTAAAATGATATTCCTCTACTTTTACTTTGTCCTTCATATAGCAGGCGATGTACACCAATCCTACCGGCTTTTCCTCTTCTCCTTCCGGACCGGCTAATCCTGTCACTGCGATACAGGTATCTGCATCTGTGGCAAATACGCCGCCGGTAGCCATCTCTTTGGCTGTCTGGGCACTGACTGCACCATATTTTTTCAGTGTGCTCTTGCTCACATCCAGAGTTTTTCTCTTGGCCTTGTTGGAATAAGTGACAAATCCTTCTTTAAAGACTTCAGAAGCACCAGGCACGTTAATAATTCTTCCGGACAGCAGTCCGCCGGTACAGGATTCAGCTGTCGTAACAGTCAGATCGTACTTCTGAAGCAGACGGACAACTGCCATCTCCAGTGTTTCCTCTTCTTTCACCGTATAAACATCATCGCCAAAGCGGTTTTTGATTTCTTTTACCACCGGCTTAATAAGAGCCTTGGCCTCATCCTCACTGCCTGCTCTGGCCGTAATACGAAGATGAACCTCGCCGGTCTTTGCGTAAGTAGCAATGGTCGGGTTGGTTTGGGCATCAATAAGATCACGGATTTGCGTTTCAACCAAGCTTTCTCCTTTTCCGCAGATCTTTACCATTTGAGAGCGTATTACTTCAGGCTGAAGCTTTTTCAAATAGGGAACTACCTGCTTGGAAAACAAAGGAATCAGCTCCATGGGAGGTCCAGGAAGCAGAATCACATGCTTGCCTTCTTTTTCTATAATTAATCCAGGCGCCGTCCCATTGTCATTATCCAGAACAAGGGCTCCCTCCGGAACAGAAGCCTGCTTCCAGTTATTATCTGTAATACAGGAGTAAATATTGTTCTTAAAATACTCTTCAATCCGCTGTTTGGTATGAGCATCTTCAACAAGCTTCAATCCCATAACCTTAGCACAAGTCTCCTTGGTCAAATCGTCCTCTGTTGGTCCCAGTCCGCCGGTAAGAATCACCACGTCAGAACGGTCAAGAGCCTGAGTGAGAGCTTCCGAAAGTCTGGACTCGTTATCTCCTATTGTTGTCTGGTGGTACATAGACAGTCCAAGCTGAGCGCACTGGCCCGCCAGGTATTGGGCATTGGTGTTGACAATATTGCCAAGAAGCAGCTCTGTTCCTACTGAAATCACTTCTACAACCATTTTATATACTCCCTTCTGTAAGAACCTTATGGTTTTTCACTATATAATCAACTAAAGACACTACGGTGAGAATCAATGCAATCCAGACAAAAATCTGTGTCAAAAGGCTGAGGGCCGGAATATTAAGAATCAGGAGCACAGACATAATCATCTGGGATACAGTTTTAAATTTGCCCCAGTAACTGGCCGCAATTACCACGCCATTGTCAGAAGCTACCAGACGAAAACCGCTGATAATGAATTCCCGGCCAATGATAATAATAACAATCCAACTTGGAAGAAGCCCTAATCCCACATAGCAGATAAGGCCGGAGCACACCAGCAGCTTGTCTGCCAAAGGATCCATGAATTTTCCAAAATTGGTAACCAAATTATACTTTCTGGCTATTTTCCCATCCAGCATATCGGTAAAGCTTGCCGCGATGAAAATAATCGCTGCAATAATCCGATAGGTCTGATTGGTTCCTCCCTCCAGCAAAAGAAAGAACACAAAAAAAGGAATCATCAAAACTCTTAAAATCGTAAGTTTATTGGGCAGATTCATTTTCCAACTCTCCTATTAAATCATATTCCATAGCGCCAGTTACACGAACACGGGCAAAATCACCGGACATCAAAGCCTCTCCTGTCTGGACAAAGATCAATCCGTCTACTCCAGGTCCATCCATATAGGTTCTTCCCACATAAGCATTTTCATCAGCAACCTTTCCTTCAATCATCACCTCCAGAACCTGTCCCACCATAGACTGGGAGTGATCAAAGGAAATCTCCTGCTGAAGCTCCATAATCTCGTCTCTCCGCTCTTCTTTTACTTCCTGAGGAATCTGATCCGGGAAGGAGGCTGCCGGAGTATCTTCCTCAGCGGAATAAGCGAAAACACCCAGGCGCTCAAATTCCATTTCATCCACAAAGGAAAGAAGGGCCTCATGGTCTTCTTCCGTCTCGCCGGGGAAACCAGAGATCAATGTAGTTCTGAGCGCAATGTCCGGGATTTCTTTTCTCAGCTTCTCTATGATAGCACGAAGCTGTTCCTGAGAAGTTCTTCTTCCCATCCGCTTGAGGATTCTGTCACTGGCGTGCTGAATAGGCAGATCCAGGTAATGACAAATCTTCTCCTCCTGGCCGATCACCTGAATCAGCTCATCGGTAATCTCCTCAGGATAACAGTACTGGATACGAATCCACTGAATTCCCTCTATTTTACAAAGTCTTCTTAAAAGCTCAGGAAGAGACTTTTTCCCGTATAAATCCACACCGTACACCGTTGTCTCCTGAGCCACCAAAATTAACTCCTTTACTCCCTTCTGCGCCAAATTTTCCGCCTGAGCTACCAGCTCCTCCATAGGCACACTGCGGTAGCTTCCCCGAAGGATTGGAATAATACAATAGGTACACCTTTTATCACAGCCTTCCGCAATTTTTAAAAAGGCATAGTGCCCTCCGGTTGTAATCATGCGCTCTGTTCCTGCTTTGGGAAGAGCATTTAAATCATGAAAGCACTGGACATGCTCCTGCCCGCCAAGAACCTGGGATAATACATTGGAAATTTCATCGTAGGTTGTCGTTCCTAAAATCCCGTCTACTTCCGGAATCTCATCCAAAATCTCCTGCTTATACCTTTGTGCCAGACAGCCTGTAACAATCAGGGCCTTGCACCGACCCTCCTCTTTCAGACGGGCCATCTCCAGGATAGTATTAACGCTTTCCTCCTTGGCATCTCCGATAAAGCAGCAGGTATTGATTACAATAATATCCGCTTCATTCTCATCGTCAGTAAAAGAATATCCGTCCCGGTTCAGCAGACCCAGCATCATCTCCGTGTCTACCAGATTCTTATCACAACCCAGTGAAATACATAATATCTTCATTACACAACTCCTGTCTTTTTGTTCATGCGCTTTGGTTTTTTAAAAGAAAGGCCATCTCTTCCAATGGGGAGACGGCCTTTTTCTTAATTATCCTCCTCTTCCGTTGCATCCGCTTCACTTAAAATCTTTACTTTTCCCTGGTAAAGCTCCTCTACGGCAATGGAAAGCGGTTTTTTGTTGTAGCATCCCGGAATTTCAGGCTCCGCGCCGCCGATAATCTGTCTTGCTCTCTTGGCAGCAGCGATTACAATGGAATAGCGGCTTTGAACCACCGGCTGCTCGCCCGGCTCAACCCCGCTGTTTACTACTTTAATTAAATCTGAATAAGATGGACGTAACATCTTTCATTCCCCTTTCTGGATCTATAAATTCTTTAATTCTTCCCGAATACGGGTAATAAACTCCTCATTCTCTCCAGCTCTCAAATGCTGAATCTGAATCAGCTGGTGCATGGTTTCCACACACTGGTCAATCTTGTCATTAACAAGAATGTAATCATAGGCTTCTATACCCTCGGCCTCCTGAGCTGCTCTTTTCAGCCTGGCGTCAATAACTTCCATAGACTCTGTTCCCCGACCAATCAGACGCGTCTTAAGTTCCCTGCCGCTGGGCGGCATAACGAAGATAAGAATGGCCTGAGGAAAACGCTCTTTTACCTTGAGAGCTCCCTGGATCTCAATCTCCAGAATCACATCCCTGCCTGCCTCCATCTGGCTGAATACATAATCCTTAGGCGTACCGTAATAATTATTGACATATTGGGCGTACTCAATCAGAGCATCCTGGACAATCATTTCCTCAAACCGGTCTCTGCTGACAAAAAAATACTCCCTGCCGTCAATTTCTCCCTCTCTGGGTGCGCGAGTGGTTGCGGAAATAGACAGGGCGTAATTGTCATACCGATCTAACAGGGCCTTCATAAGCGTCCCCTTCCCGGCGCCGGAAAATCCGGAAACTACTACTAACATACCTCGTCCGCTCATGGTTCCTGCCTCCTATTCAATATTCTGTATCTGCTCTCTTACCTTTTCAATCTCTGTCTTAAGAGCAATGGCCCGGTCAGACACTAAGAGATCATTGGCCTTGGAAAGAATTGTGTTGGCTTCCCGATTCATCTCCTGAGCAATAAAATCCAGTTTCCGTCCAACGCTTCCTCCCTGTTTTAACTCTGTTCTGGTATTTTCAATATGGCTTTTCAGACGTACTGTTTCCTCATCCACGCAAATCTTATCTGCGAAAATTGTTACCTCTGTGGCAATTCTGCTGTCATCAATGGTAGCTCCTGACAAAAGTTCTTTCACCTTCTCTTCCAGTTTTGCTCTGTATTCTGACATAATCTGGGGAGAACGTTCCTCAATAAATTCTACCAGTTCCTCCATATAATCCAATTTTCCCAAAAGATCCGCCTTCAGATGCTCGCCTTCCGTGACTCTTGTCTCTACCAAAGCCTTGGCGGCCTGCTCTACCGTATCAGCAAGAATCTTCCACATCTGCTCCTCATCCTCCGGTTCCTCTTCCATTGTAAGAACCTCGGGGCATTTAGAAAGAAAGGACACTGTCACATCATTGGAAATGCCGAACTGCTGCTCCATCTTTGAAAAACATTCCATATACTCAGCTGCCAGCGTGCTGTTGTATTTTAGACAAAGGCGATTCTCTGTGTAATCCTCAAAGGTAATAAACAGGTCAACTTTACCTCTCTGGATATATTTTTTTAAAAGGCTGCGGATGCCTGTCTCAAAAAAATTAAACTTCTTGGGCATCTTAATATTCAAATCCAGATATCTGTGATTCACTGCTTTCATCTCGACGGAGATTTTATATTCATCTGTGACGGTCTCATATCTTCCGAAACCTGTCATACTCTTGATCATCCTGTATGCCTCTCTTTCGTCATAGATATTAATCATTATAAGTCATAATAAAAAGCAAGTCAAATAGTTTCCAAATTTTTAATCCAGTGGTATACTAGGTAGACAAAATGATTTTTCACAGCAACTGGAGGTAGAAAATGGCATTAGACGGAATCGTTATGGCAAATCTTACATCAGAAATCAAGCAGCGTCTGGAAGGCGGAAAAATCGCCAAAATAGCCCAGCCGGAAAAAGATGAGCTGATGTTTACCGTAAAGAATCAAAGAAATACCTGGAGGCTTCTGATCTCAGCCAGCGCAAGCCTCCCCCTGATTTATTTTACAGAGCAGAACAAACAGGGGCCTCTCACCGCCCCCAACTTCTGCATGCTGTTGCGAAAGCACATTGGAAACGGCAGAATTGTAAACGTAACACAGCCTGGACTGGAGCGTATCCTTACCCTGGAAATTGAGCATCTGGATGAAATGGGGGACAAAAAAAGGAAAAAATTGATTGTGGAAATTATGGGAAAACACAGCAACATTATTTTCTGCAACGAAGAGGATATCATTCTTGACAGCATAAAACATATATCCGCTCAGGTCAGTTCAGTCAGAGAGGTTCTCCCCGGAAGAAAATACTTCATTCCCCATACCACAGAAAAAGCAGATCCTCTTACTATCACAAGAGAAGCCTTTATCTCTCTCATTGGAAGCACGGCTGCCCCCATTCAGAAGGCGCTGTATTTAAAGCTTACCGGCCTAAGCCCTCTTATGGGTACAGAACTGTGCCACGTGGCTTCTGTTGACGGCGACCGGTCTGCCAATGAGCTGAAGGAAAATGAACTGATCCACCTTCATCACATGCTTACGCTGCTCATGGAGGATGTAAAAGAGGGAAATTTCACTCCGAATATCGTATACAAAGGAGAGGAACCTGTGGAATTCGCTTCCCTTCCCCTTACCTGCATGGAGGGAGAGGGCTATGAAGCCAGATCTTATGACTCCATAAGCCTTCTTTTGGAACAATACTATGCTTCCAAAAACATTATTACCCGAATCCGCCAAAAATCTGCTAATCTTCGCCGGATCGTCCAGACAGCTTTGGAGAGAAATTACAAAAAATACGATCTTCAGGAAAAGCAGTTAAAGGATACAGAAAAACGGGACAAATTCAAAGTATACGGAGAGCTTTTAAATACCTACGGTTATGAACTGACCGGAGGAGAAAAGTCCCTGAAGTGCCTTAACTATTATACCAATGAGGAGATCACAATTCCACTGGACGAGAATTTGACTGCTACGGAAAATGCCAAAAAGTATTTTGAACGGTACAATAAACTGAAGCGGACTTTTGAAGCTTTGACCCAACAGACTGCAGAGACAAAGAAAGAAATTGATCATCTGGAATCTGTCAGCGCTTCCCTGGATATTGCCTTAAAAGAGGAAGATTTAGTTCAAATCAAAGAGGAGCTGATGGAATACGGCTACATCAAAGGCCGCAGGCAGGGGGACAAGAAGCCTAAAATCACAAGCCGCCCCTTCCACTATCTCTCTTCTGACGGCTTCCATATTTATGTTGGAAAAAACAACTATCAGAACGAAGAATTAACCTTTAAAGTGGCCGGCGGCAATGACTGGTGGTTCCACGCCAAGGGCATCCCTGGCTCCCATGTAATTGTGAAGGGGGAAGGAAAAGAGCTTCCCGACCGGACCTTTGAGGAAGCCGGCGCTTTGGCTGCCTACTATTCCAAGGGAAGAGATAACGATAAGGTTGAGGTGGATTATATCCAAAGAAAGCACATTAAAAAGGTAGCCGGAGCAGCGCCGGGATTTGTCATCTACCATACCAACTATTCTCTCATAGCTGAGCCAAACGCCGCTCTCACTGAGATTTCTTAATAAACAGCACCTTTTCCTTATAGACTTGTTTTCATAATCAAGAAAGGATTTTGTTTTTCATGCCGCCGATACATCTTCTTATAAAACCGGCATCCGGCCTGTGCAACCTGCAGTGCCGGTACTGCTTCTACTATGATATTACTCAGAAACGGACAGTTCCTTCCTACGGCTTCATGTCGGAGGAGACTCTGGAGCAAGTAATAAAAAAGGCCTTGTCTTACGGTGAAAAGGCCTGTACCATTGCGTTTCAGGGCGGCGAGCCTACCTTAAGAGGTCTTCCCTTTTTTAAAAAGGCTGTTTCTCTTGCCCAAACCTACAACACAAAAAATCTGGAATTAAATTTTGCCATTCAGACCAATGGATACCATTTAGACAGTAAGTGGGCGGAATTTTTTGCAAAGGAACATGTACTGGTGGGAGTATCTGTAGACGGAACCATCCACACCCACGATGCTTTCCGAAAAGACAGCTTGGGAAATGGTACCTTTGCGGCTGTTATGAAATCCATTGATCTTTTCGATCAGTATGGGGTGGAATACAATATTCTAACAGTTGTAAACAAAAAAACTGCGGCCGCAGTGGACAAAATATACCGTTATTATACCAAAAAAAAATTCTCCTATCTTCAGTTTATCCCCTGTCTGGATCCTCTTGAGGAGACCGCTGGAAAGGAAGAATATTCTTTAACCCCAAATGACTACGGCCAGTTTCTCTGCCGGCTTTTCGATCTGTGGTATGATGATTTCCAAAAAGGAAAGCAGGTTTATATCCGGCAGTTCTATAATTATCTTTCTATACTTCTTACAGGGCGGGCAGAATCCTGTGATATGAACGGCTTCTGCAGCATCCAAAATGTAATTGAGGCCGATGGAGAAGTATATCCCTGTGACTTTTTCGTTTTGGAGCCTTACCGCCTGGGAAATTTGAATCAGGTAGGATTTAAGGAGATTGAAGAAAACAGAAGCGCCACAGGCTTTCTGTCCCCGCAAAAAGGGCCTGACACTGAATGTCAGGCCTGCCAATATTTTCCCGTGTGCCGGGGCGGCTGCTACCGCCATCGGATTATGTCAGGAACCTCAGATGGAAGAAACTATTTCTGCCAATCCTACAAAATGTTTTTTGACCACTGCCTTTCCAGACTGGTTCTGGCAGCCCGCCAGACAGGCCGGCCCCTGGTCTAAGCAGCTTATGATCTAGATATCTTTTACAAATACATACTCCTTTTCCCCGGAATACTCTTCCCTGTAGCGATATCCCAGACGGTTAAAATACTTTAGCTCCTCTGGCTGGGAAGCCTTCATTTCCGCGGCAAAGCGGACCATCTGTCCTCTGGCTATTTTTGCCTCTGTGGCCTTTACTTTTATTTTTCCATCCGCTTCCTGACCGAAAACACAGGACAGGAAGCGGTCGTTGTCTGTTACCCATGGTTCCACGGCGCGGCTGTATTCTTTAGAGGCAAGGTTCACAATCACCCGGTCGTTGTCTTCTGTCAGATACCGGTATATTTTATCTCCCCAGTATTGATACAGATCTTTCTTCCCGTCAACAGAAAGTTTGGCCTGCATCTCCAAACGGTAAGGCCTTACCCCGTCTCCTCCTTTCAGAACGCCGTAAAATCCACTGATAATAAACAAATGTTCTTTCACATAAGCCCATTCGGAATGAGAGAAAACCTCCGGCGCCATGGACTGGTACTGAAGTCCTGTGTAGGCAAGAACAGCCGGGGTAAAAGGCCCTTTTTCCAGGTCCATGGTCCGAATGCGGTGGTAATTCTCCTCAGTAATTTTGTCATTGGCCTTATAAAGCGTTTTCAGCTGAGAAAAGGTATAGCTGGAAAGCGTTTCCCGAAGTCTTACTGCTTCCGGCAAAAAAGCGGGAACTGCTCCCTCCATGAAGCTGGTCTCCTCTCTCATCTGCTTTGCCGGAGATATAATAATCTTCATGCCGTTTACTCCACATAGGTTCCCTTGAATTTTACCAGCTTAGGGCGGTATCCAGCCTCTGTCAATGCCTCAATAATTCGGTTTTTATGGTCTGTGCCAAATGCCTCCAGAGTAATTCTCAGCTCTACCGCTGCATTTCTGTTAATGCTGACAAACTGGTTGTGGTCTAAGCGGATAACATTTCCCTGCTCCTTTGCCAAAAGAGAAGACACCTTCGCCAGCTCACCAGGCTTATCCGGAAGAAGAACGGATACAGTGAAAATACGGTCTCTCTGGAACAAACCATGCTGAACAATGGAGGCCATGGTAATCACATCCATATTGCCGCCGCTTAATATGGAAACAACCTTCTTGTTCTCCACATTCATATGCTTCAGAGCTGCAACGGTGAGAAGACCGGAATTCTCCACAATCATTTTGTGGTTTTCTACCATATCCAGAAACGCAACAATCAGCTCAGAATCTTCAATGGTTATGATTTCGTCTACATTTTTCTGAATATAAGGGAAGAGAAGATCTCCCGGACATTTTACAGCTGTACCGTCGGCAATGGTATTTACAGAAGGAAGCTCTACTACCTTTCCCTGACGGATGGATTCCTGCATGCAGTTGGCCCCGGCCGGCTCCACGCCGATCACTTTGATTTTGGGATTCAGCATTTTTGCCAAAGTAGATACGCCGGTACACAGACCGCCGCCGCCGATTGGAACAAGGATATAATCTACAGTTGGAAGCTCTTTGATGATCTCCATGGCAATGGTTCCCTGCCCTGCCGCTACGTCCAGATCGTTAAATGGATGGACAAAAGTAAGCCCTCTCTCATCGGCCAGACGGTAAGCATAGCTGCAGGCCTCATCAAATACGTCTCCCTCCAGAATCACCTGAGCTCCATAGCTTTTGGTTCTGTTTACTTTCATCAATGGAGTGGTAGTGGGCATAACAATGGTTGCCGGAATTCCTGCCAGCTTAGCCGCGTAAGCCACTCCCTGAGCGTGGTTTCCTGCAGAGGCAGTAATCAGACCCTTCTCCTTCTCTTCCTGGGAAAGAGTACTGATTTTGTAGTAAGCTCCCCTCACCTTATAGGCGCCGGTATACTGCATGTTCTCCGGCTTAAAATAGACCTTGTTTCCTGTAATGCCGCTGAAATACTCGCTGTATACCAGCTTAGTCTCCTGAGTTACCTTGCTTACCACCTCTGTGGCTTCTTCAAATTTTTCTAAAGTAAGCATATGATCCTCCTCTGCCCTTCCATGGGGTCTAATAAATATTAAAGCTGCTCCTGTCTGTCTGTATGGAACAACGCCTGGACAAATTCCTCAGCGTTAAACTTCTGCAAATCGTCAATTTTTTCTCCTACACCTACATATTTTACCGGTATTCCCAGCTCGGACTGGATAGCCACTGCAATTCCTCCTTTGGCGGTTCCGTCCAGCTTTGTCAGGATAATTCCTGTAATATCAGCCACTTCCATAAACTGTCTGGCTTGAGCCAAAGCGTTCTGGCCGGTGGTTCCATCCAGCACCACCAGAGTCTCTCTGTAAGCCTCAGGGTATTCCTTATCTATAATACGGTTGATTTTCTTAAGCTCCTCCATCAGGTTCTTTTTGTTGTGAAGTCTTCCTGCCGTATCGCAGATTAAAATATCCGCATGTCTGGACCGCGCCGCTGCAACAGCATCATAAACCACAGCGGCCGGGTCAGACCCCTCCTGCTGAGCAATAATATCCACGCCGGCACGGTTGGCCCACTCAGTCAGCTGTTCAATAGCAGCCGCCCGAAAGGTATCTGCAGCCGCCAGAATTACTTTCTTTCCCTGATCTTTAAACTGTCCCGCAAGCTTTCCCACAGAAGTGGTTTTTCCAACGCCATTGACACCAATAATCAGAAGCACAGACTTACGATTCTCAAATTCGTAGGCATTTTCTCCAAAATCCATCTGCTTGCGAATGCTGTCCATAAGAAGCTGCTTGCATTGAGCAGGATCTTTCACTCCCTGCTCTTTCACCTTCTTTTTCAGATCCTCTACAATAGACATGGTCGTCTGGATTCCTATATCTCCCATAATCAGGGTTTCTTCAATTTCCTCATAAAATTCATCATCAATGGCAGAAAAACCGCTGAAAATAGAGTCCATGCCGGCAATAATATTGTCTCTGGTCTTCTGAAGTCCAGCCACCAGTTTTCCAAAAAATCCTTTTTTCTCACTCATACTAAACTCTCCTACTGATCCAAATCTTCTTCTATCAGGTTAACCGAAATCAGGGTGGATACGCCTTTTTCCTGCATGGTAATTCCGTACAGGCGGTCCGCCGCCACCATTGTGCCTCTTCGATGGGTAATTACAATGAACTGAGTGTACCGGGTCAGCTTATGAAGGTATTTTGCAAACCGATCTACGTTGGAATCATCCAGTGCCGCCTCGATCTCATCCAGAAGACAGAAAGGAGACGGCTTCAGATTCTGAATAGCAAACAAGAGGGCTATAGCTGTAAGAGCCTTTTCGCCTCCAGACAGCTGCATCATATTCTGAAGCTTCTTTCCCGGAGGCTGGGAAATAATCTGAATTCCTGCTTCCAATAAGTCTTCCCCTTCCACCAGCTCCAAAGTTCCTTTTCCACCGCCGAACAATTCTTTAAATACCTTGTCAAATTCTTTCCGAATCTCTTGAAATTTCTCCTCAAACTGAACTCTCATTCCCCGATCCAGCTGGTCGATCAGATCCAGAAGGGTCTTCTCCGCCTCCACCAGATCATCGTGCTGGGTCTTCATAAATTCATACCGCTGAGAAATCTCCTTATAGTCTTCAATGGCGTTTACGTTTACATTTCCCAAACGTCGGATATCTTCTCTTAAAGAAGCCGACATTTTTCTCAGCTGAGGCAGCGGCACATTCTCCTCCCACCTAAGAGCCTGGGCGGAAGAGAAAGTAAGTTCGTATTCCTTCCACATATAATCCGTCTGGGCTTCCAGCCGTTCATTCAGCTTTTCCATCTGATTATCCAAGCGGAACATCTCTCTGTCCAAAAGAGCAGTCCTGTTATTAAACTCTTCCCTCTTCTGAAACAGTTCTTTCTGCCGTCCCGAATTGGCTTCCTTATGGCTCCGCTTCTCCCTCACCGTCCGATCAAAGGATTTCTCCTCCGCGCCGGCATCAGCAGCCTCCTGCCTCAGATCTTCTATTCCTCTCTTTTTCTCTTCAATGGCCTGCCTGGAGTTTTCTTCCCCTCCCTCAAGCCCGGACAGCTCCTGTTTCAGACGTTTTTCTTCTTCCCGGATACGGGAAAGGTTTGCCTGGACAAAGTCTGTCTTTTGCCTTAAATTGGAGCTTTCCATCTGAATCTGTGACAGATTGGCAGCCAGATCTTCCCTTTCCTTTTTAGCAATTTCCAGAGCGGTATTCCACTGTTCCAGTGAAACATTGGTCTCCTGGTTTCTCCCTTCCAGTTCTTTCATACTCTGCTCTAAATTTTTAAGGGTTTCGGTAATCTCTCTAATCTGTTCCTCCAGCTGTCCGTTTTCTCTCTCCAAATCCCCGTAGGAATCTTTAATTTCTCTCTTTTTATCTTCAATTCTGGATATTTGGTTCTGTACTGTATTCTGATTTAAATACAGGTTCTGCTTTTTCACCCGAAGTTCCTCTTCCGTCTCCCGGCTCTCTGTAAGCAGTCCTTCATTGACCGCCAGATCCTTTTCAATCAGCTCCACATCCAGAACAGCCTTTTTACAGGCTGCCTCCAGTTCATCGATTTCCCTCTTTCTTCCCAGAAGATTGCTGGTATTCTTAAAAGCACCTCCTGTCATGGAACCTCCGGGACTTAAAAGCTCTCCCTCCAGTGTAACAATTCTTAAAGAATACTGATATTTTCTGGCCAGGGCAACCGCGTTGTCTACGGTATCAGCCACCACCACACGTCCCAAAAGATAGCGGAGAAGTCCTTCATATTCCGGCCTGGCCTTTACCAGAGTATTGGCAAGGCCTAAAACTCCAGGCTCCTTTAACGCCTTCTCCTGAGTGAAGGTATTTCTGTTCCCAATACTTGTAAGAGGGAGAAAAGTGGCCCGACCGTATTTATTTTTTTTCAAATATTCAATGAGCCGTTCGGCTGTCTGCTCAGAATCAGTTACCACATTCTGAATACTTCCTCCAAGGGCCGTTTCAACTGCCACCTCATACTTTTTCTCCACAGTAATCAGGTCTGCCACTACTCCATGGATTCCATGGATTCGATCTCTGGTTTCCATAACCCGCCGAATACTGCCTCCATACCCCTCATACCGCTCTGCCAGGTTTTGAAGAGACTCCAGTTTTGTCCGGTTGGTATGATATTCCTGCTGTTTGTCGTTCAGCCTCTTTCCCAGTCTCTTCGCCTCCGCCTCCAGTTCCTCTGTCCTGTTCTGTGCCTGGGCTTCCTCAATTTCAATCTGACTTATTGCCTGACCGGTTTCTTCTGCCTGGCGGTTAAATTCTGTCAGCTGAATGTCCTGCTCTGACTCATCGCTTTTATACTTTAACAGCTGCTGGCATACCTGAGACCGTCTTACATTTACCTGTTCCAGCATGGTTTCATATCTCTGCTGTCTGGAGGCCAGAGATGTTTTCTGATTTAACGTATCAATCAGGCTTCCCTTTCCGGCATCAATGGAATGTTCCAGCCTGCCAATCTGACCTTCCTTTTCAGCCACCTGGCTTCTGGCTGCTCCCAGGCGTCCGTCTGTTTCCTGCTCCTGCTGCCATAGCTCCTGTCTTTCCGTCTCATAGGAAAGAGTCTGATTCTTCTTCTCCTCCAGCTCAGACCGGATCGCTTCCATACGCTGACGAATGTGTTCTCCATTCATCCTCTCCGTGTTGATCTGCTCCTCCAGCACATGAATCTGTCCTTCCAAACTGTTTTTCTTCATTGCAGCCTGGGAGGCAGCCTGAACAGCCTGATCAATTTCCTTGTCCAGGCTGGCCAGAAGCTGGTCCAAAGCGTCATGCTCCAGACGAAGAGACTCTGAGGAATGTTTTGTCTCTTCCATGTCTTTGGATACAATGGCAGCCTTCTCTTCCAGTTCTTTTTTCTGGTCTCGAATCTCTCTTTCCTCAGACAGAAATACATTTGCTTCCAGATTTCTCAGTTCTTCCCTTAGTCTTAAATATTCCCTGGCTGTCTCAGACTGTTTGGCCAAAGGCCCCACCTGCTTCTCCAGTTCAGAAAGGATATCGTTGACACGAACCAGATTCTGTTTTTCATCCTCCAGCTTTTTCTGGGTAATGGCTTTGCGGCGTTTGAATTTTACAATTCCTGCCGCTTCATCAAACAATTCACGTCTCTCTTCCGGCCGTCCGCTGAGAATTTTGTCAATCTGCCCCTGTCCAATAATGGAGTATCCTTCCTTGCCAATACCGGTGTCATAAAACAGCTCCTGAATATCCTTCAGTCTGCATGCACTTCCATTGATCATATACTCGCTCTCTCCAGACCGATAAACCCGTCTGGAAACCGTCACCTGATCATACTCTATGGCCAGCTGATGATCCGAATTGTCAAGGGTTATGGCTACATAGGCAAATCCCTGAGGCTTTCTGGTCTCTGTTCCCGCAAAAATCACATCCTGCATACTGGAGCTTCGAAGCTGCTTTACCTTCTGTTCCCCCAGAACCCATCTCACTGCATCGGCCACATTGCTTTTTCCGCTTCCATTGGGACCCACGATTCCCGTAATTCCATTGTGGAATTCAAACACGATTTTGTTTGCAAAGGATTTAAATCCCTGAATTTCAATACTTTTTAAATACATAGTCCTGGTGGCCCTTAAGGTCTGCCTTTCTCTTCCATATTCTTAAGCTTCAGAATTCCATGGTAAGCAGCCAGCTGTTCCGCCCCTTTCTTTGTACGGCCTTGGCCCCTTCCCACCTCCTGACCTCCAATTAAGGCCCTGGATTCAAACAGCTTATTGTGATCCGGCCCCTCTTCCTTGAGAAGCTCGTAAGTAAGAGGTTCTTCCGTCTGTCCCTGAACAATTTCCTGCAGGATAGTCTTGCTATCATAAAAGAGCTGCTTATGCTCCATATCATTCATAATAAAACGCAGAATAAACTCTTTTGCATTAGCAAAACCACCATCTAGATAAATCCCCCCGATTAAAGCTTCCATGGCGTCTGACACAACGGAAGCCCTTCCCCGTCCTCCTGTGGATTCCTCCCCTTTGCCCAGGAGAAGATACTCCCCAAGATGAATGTCCTCCGCACAGTAGGCCAGCGTAGGTTCGCAGACCATACTGGCCCTTGTCTTAGTCAGATTTCCCTCAGGCATATCGGGAAATTTGTGATAAAGGAAATCACTGGACACCAGCTCCAGCACAGCATCTCCTAAAAACTCCAAACGCTCATTGCAGGCTTCCTTTCCAAGGCGGTGTTCATTGGCATAGGAGCTGTGGGTCATGGCCCGGGTAAGAAACTCTCTGTTATTAAATTTATACCCTATGGTCTGTTCTAACTCTCTCAAATTTCTGCTCATATCTGTTCCTTCCATGTAAAAATAAGGTGCTGCGAAAAGGCGTTTTGACTGCCCCGCAACACCCCGTTTATTAATTCAGAGCATTTCTGATCTGCTCTACTGCATCGCTGACTGTGGCAATGTTTTCCGCTACCTCGTTTGGAATCTCAATGTCAAATTCCTCTTCAATGCCCATAATGATCTGGAAAATATCCAGGGAATCCGCACCCAGATCATCCACAAAAGTAGCGTTCATGGTGATCTCATCGGCATCAATGTTTAATACCTCAGCAATAATGTCCTTTAACTTTTCAAACTCCATAAAAAACCTCCTCTATTATTCTGATTTTCCTTCTGTCAGGCTTTCCCTGATCTTTTCATTGATTTTTTGTTCTTTGAAAGTGACGCACTGCAGAATAGAATTACGAACCTCAAGCGCTTTGGAATTTCCATGGGTTTTTACAACCAGACCTTTTAATCCCAGAAGAGGAGCTCCCCCATACTGAGAAGCATCAAAAGATTTAAGGGTTTTCTTCAAAGCCGGCTTCACTAAAAGGGCACCGATTTTACTTCTAAGGCTCTCCATCATACCTGCTTTTACCATGGAAAGAAGAGTGGCTCCCACACCTTCATACAGCTTAAGAATTACATTTCCAACAAAGGCTTCACAGACAATTACATCGGCTCCGCCGTGAGGAATCTCTCTGGCTTCTATGCTTCCGATAAAATTAATATCTTCGCATTCCTTAAGCAAAGGGAAAGTCTCCTTTACCAGAGCATTTCCCTTTTCCTCTTCTGCTCCGATATTTACAATGGCTACTCTTGGATTTTTAATCCCCACCACATGTTCCATATAAATAGAACCCATCCGGGCGAACTGAACCAGATGAGATGGTCTGGCATCTACATTAGCGCCGCAGTCAATGAGAAGAGACACTCCTTTTTCTGTGGGGATCAGAGGTGCCAGAGGGGGACGTTCCACACCCTTGATTCTGCCAACCAGAACCTGGCCGCCTACTAAAATAGCTCCGGAGCTGCCGGCGGATACAAAGGCATCTGCTTCCTTATTCTTTACCAGATTCATCCCAACTACAATGGAAGAATCCTTTTTCTTCCGAATGGCGTTAACGGGGGGCTCCTCTGTTTTAATCACCTCAGTGGCATTGACAATTTCTATCTGTTCCTTTTTATAAGTATGCTTCTTCAGCTCCTCTGATACAACTTTTTCCTGTCCCACCAGAAGAACTTTTATGTCCTTATTGGCATTTACCGCGTCCACAGCGCCGGCAACCATCTCGACCGGAGCGTAATCACCGCCCATAGCATCTACCGCTACCTTTATCATTATGCTTCCCCTTTCCAGCATTTATCTTCACAATCTATTACATAATATACTAGATATTATTCCATAAATCAATAATAAATTCAGCCTCTCCCCCTGCCTCTCAAATTACAAAATCTGCTGTTTTTTGCTGTAAAGGAATTTTACTTTACAGATTTCCATAAAATGCTTGACAATAAATTTACCCTTTTGTATAATAGCCACATGTGCTTAAGGAGGTGTTAACATGTCTATCTGTCCAAAGAATAAATCTTCTAAGTCAAGAAGAGATAAAAGAAGAGCAAACTGGAAGATGAGTGCTCCAAATCTGGTGAAATGCAGCAAATGCGGCGAGCTCATGATGCCACACAGAGTATGCAAGGCCTGCGGTTCTTACAACAAGAGAGAAATCGTAAAAGTTGAAGACTAATCGCAGGATTGGAGACTGATAAAGTTTAAGACTCTCGGAAAAATCCGGGAGTTTTTTATTTGCCCAAAATTGATAAACCCCCGTCCTCTCTCCTGCTGTGACACATTTGTCCATTGCGCATATTATAAACCATGGACACCTGTCCATAAAAAAAGCAGGAGGTATTTACTATGGGAATTACCAATTCCAACAAACAAATAGACACCACAGCCATTCAGTGCCAGGGAACCTTTAAGGTAACTTTGGCTCTGGCCGCAGCGCCGGATATTTCCTCCAATCCCACCGATATTGTCCTGATTCTTGACCGTTCAGGCAGTATGGCTGGCAGCCCTCTGGAAAACATGAAAATCGGCGCCGATACCTTTATAGACATTATTGATGAATCTACAGACAGTTCCCAGGATGGAACGATCGGCTCCGGAAGCAGAATCGGCATTGTAAGCTTTGCTGAAACTGCTACGGCTGATACCCAGTTAATCACATCTGTAGCCGACTTAAAAACCGCTGTAGACGGAATAACCGCAGGCGGCTCCACAAACCATGCAGACGCCTTTGAAACAGCCATGGGACTGTTTGATCCGCTTTCATCCAATGCCAAAGTCATGGTTATGTTTACAGACGGCAAAACCACCGCAGGTCCGCCCCCTTCTCCGGTAGCGGCAGCTGCCAGAGCTATGGGCATTGTTATATACTGCATTGGCCTTATTGGCTCAGACGGTATTGACGTAGCTGTGCTCAATGACTGGGCCACTGATCCGGATGCTTCCCATGTGGCAGTAACTCCGGATGAGCAGGATTTGGAGCAGCTGTTTGCGGATTTGGCGGCTAATATATCAAAGCCAGGAGCTACTGCAAATTCCAGTCGATTGGTGCGTCCATTCCAGAATTAGCGGTGCACCTATTCTGAAATAGCGGTGCGCTGATTCCATTCTAAACGGTGCGTTTTCTTTTATAATGAACAATGAAACTCGTTCATTA
>DXFU01000083.1 GCA_019114305.1 Candidatus Hungatella pullicola
ACAAAAAAGGGCAAATCCGCAGTTAAAAGCGCGGATTTGCCCTTCATTTTGGCCCGTCTGATGCCGTCTGATTTCAAGCAAAAGTTGTGAAAAAGTTGTGGTTGTAAGCCTCTTTCACTACATCTTGTTTCATCCTGCTCCGTCATCCACAATATATTGTGGATTATTTGTCCAGAGGCTTCATAGTGGGGAACAATAAAACATCCCTGATTGCATAAGAATCTGTCAGCAGCATCACAAAACGGTCCACGCCAATTCCAATTCCGCCTGTGGGAGGCATGCCGATCATGAGGGCGTTGACAAAGTCCTCATCCATAGTATTGGCTTCCTCGTCTCCCGCTGCCAGCAAAGCTTCCTGAGCTTTGAAACGCTCGATCTGATCCAGAGGATCATTCAGCTCAGAATAAGCGTTAGCCATCTCTCTCTTAGTAATAAACAGCTCAAAACGCTCTGTATAATCGGGATCATCTGGTTTTCTCTTTGTAAGAGGTGAAATCTCCACTGGATGGTCCATAATAAAAGTTGGCTGAACCAGATGTTCCTCAACAAACTCTTCAAACAGAAGATTTAAAATATCTCCCTTCTTGTGATGAGCCTGATACTCTACATGATACTGATCTGCCAGAGCCTTTGCCTCTTCGTCTGTATGAATCTGGGTAAAATCAATCCCCTTATATTTCTTCAGGGCGTCTACCATAGTAATTCTCTCAAATGGCTTGGAAAGATCAATCTCCACTCCATCGTAGGTAACCACAGCAGTTCCCAGAACTTTTAAAGCTACAGACCGGAACAGATCCTCTACCAGGTCCATCATGCCGTGGTAATCTGTATAAGCCTGGTACAGCTCCATAAGAGTAAACTCCGGATTATGGCGGGTATCCACACCCTCATTTCGGAATACTCTTCCAATCTCATACACTCTCTCCAAGCCGCCTACAATCAGTCTCTTCAGATACAGCTCCAGAGAAATTCTCAGCTTCACATCCTCGTCAAGAGCATTATAATGGGTCTCAAAAGGTCTTGCCGCAGCACCTCCGGCGTTAGCTACCAGCATCGGTGTCTCCACTTCCATAAATCCCTGGGCATCCAGATGATCTCTGATGGCCTTAATAATCTGAGAACGCTTTACGAAGGTATCCCTCACCTCAGGATTCATAATCAAATCCACATATCTTTGGCGATAACGAAGGTCTGTATTGGTCAGTCCGTGGAACTTTTCCGGAAGAATCTGAAGGCTCTTGGTAAGGAGAGTCACGCTCTCCGCGTGAATGGAAATCTCACCTGTTTTAGTGGTAAAAGCGGTTCCCTTAATTCCAACAATATCACCAATATCCAGCTTCTTAAATTCCTTATAAGCATCCTCTCCCAGACTGTCTCTTGCCACATAGGACTGAATATTTCCCTTTAAATCCTGAACATTGCAGAAGGAAGCCTTTCCCATTACACGCTTGGACATAAGACGGCCTGCTACAGAGGCCTCTTTGCCTTCCCACTGGTCGTAGTGTTCTTTAATCTCACTGCTGTGAACGGTTACATCATACTTTGTAATCTTAAACGGATCCTTACCAGCTTCCTGAAGCTCTGCCAGTTTTTCCCGGCGCACCTTAAGCAAATGGTTTAAATCCTCTTCTTTTACCTGATTCTGCTGATCTGCCACTCTTTACACTCCTTTGTGAACTGATAATCCCCGTGGATTATGATACTCTCTGAATTTCAAGAACTTTATACTGAATAACGCCGGACTGAGTCTCTACGTCAACAATATCTCCAGCCTTTCTGCCAATAAGAGCCTGGCCTACTGGAGACTCGTTGGAGATCTTGTTCTGAAGGCTGTTTGCCTCTGTGGAGCCTACAATCTTAAACTCCATCTCCTCATCCTCGTCCATATCATATACTTTAACCTTACAGCCAATATTGATCTTATCCAGGTCAATCTCATCTTCTACCACAACCTCAGCGTTCTTAAGCAGCTTTTCCAGCTCCTCAATACGAAGCTCAATATCTCTCTGCTCATCTTTAGCTGCATCGTACTCAGCGTTCTCAGAAAGGTCTCCCTGCTCTCTTGCTTCCTTAATCTTCTGAGCAACTTCTTTTCTTTTAAAAACCTTTAGATTTTGAAGTTCGTCTTCATATCTTTTAAGACCTTCGTAGGTCAAAATATTTTTTTTATCTGCCATAACTTTCATTCCCTCCTGGTTTTTACTCACACGTTTGCATTTCACGTATTATAGCTTAAACATAGTGGATTGTCAAGTTTCATACAAGCCGCTCTTCCACTAATTTTCTAAGCTCATCCATAGTTTCTACCATATTAATATCGTTTCTCAATTTTGCTGAATGAGGAAGACCTGCCGTATACCATGCCATGTGTTTTCTCATCTCCTTCATTCCCATAAGCTCTCCTTTATAAGCGGCCTGCATCTGCCCGTGCTTCAGAATCATATTCCGGATCTCCTCTATAGATGGCTGAGCAGGCATCCGGCCTGTTTTAAGATATTCAAGGGTTCTGGAAAATATCCATGGATTTCCCTTCGCTCCCCGGGCAATCATCACTCCGTCGCAGCCAGTCTGCTCCAGCATCCTCCTGGCATCCTCCGGTGTAAATACATCCCCATTCCCAATGACTGGAATCTTTACCGCTTCTTTTACTTTCCGTATTACCTCCCAGTCAGCCTTACCGGAATAATACTGTTCCCTGGTTCTTCCGTGAACCGCCACGGCTGCCACACCGCAGGACTCTGCCATGCGGGCAAATTCCACTGCCGTTTCCTCCCCTTGAGCAAAGCCCCGGCGAAATTTTACGGTTACCGGCTTTTTCACTGCCTTTACCATAGCCGAAAGTATTTTTTCAGCAAGGGCAGGGTTCTTCATAAGAGCAGATCCCTCGCCATTGTTGACAATCTTTGGTACCGGACAGCCCATATTCACGTCAATCATGGCATAAGGACCGCTTTCAATCTGTCTGGCAATCTCCGCCATAATTTCCGGGTCGGATCCAAACAACTGGACAGCTGCCGGCATTTCCCTGTGGTCAACCTCCAGAAGTGCTTTTGTATTTCTGTTTTTGTAGAGAATGGCCTTCGCGCTTACCATCTCTGTTACCACCAATCCGCAGCCCTGTTCCTTACAGAGCAAACGAAATGGCAGGTCCGTCACACCTGCCATAGGAGCCAGAATCAGATTATTCTCCAAATCAACATTTCCTATCCTTAGACTCACGGTTCTTCTTCCCCGCTCCTCTCTTCTATCGTCTCTCCCAGGTAAAATACCCGGTAATACATTTCCAGGGATTCCAAAAGCTCTCTCTTCTCCATCTGATACTGTTTGATTTTCAGCACACTTCCAATCTCATCAAAAAGATAGTCTGCATCTGATGCCGTCACCTTAAACTCCAAGGTTCCGTCTTCTTCAAACTGCAAGGTGAGAATTCCCCCCACATCTTCCGTATATAATACGCACATAATCTGCAGCTCCTTTTGGATGCTTTCAGGAAGATTGGAAAATTCCTTATTAAAATAATACTTCTGCTCATAGGAGTTGGCCCCGCACAAAACGACTGGTTCCTTTTTCTGCTCCATGACATTCCATCCTTTTCTACAGAATATTCCAGACAACAAGCACATTTTAACACAGGCAGGAGCAATTGGCAATCTTCCTTTTTTCTTTCCTGAAAAACCGTCAAAATCCCTAAAAATCCGTTGTACACCGCTTCACCAAACGGCATGGAACCTGAGATTTTAACGGCACCTCTTCCTTTTTTCCCTGCAGCACCATCATAGTATGCTCAATGGTAAGCCTGCACAGTTCCTCTACCCGATTATCCACAGAGGACAGCTCCGGTTCACAGCAGGTAGACAGGACAGAATTGTTAAAACCTGTAATACACAGATCTTCCGGTACTTTTAAAAGCTTGGCATTGGCATATTTAATCGCCCCTACTGCCAGTCCGTCATCGCTGGCTACCACACTGTCAAACTTCAGATCTCTCCTCTCCAGAAGAATGTCTCTAACCGTGTGTATTCTGTTTTTTACGTACAGTTTCAAATCTCCTAAAACAGGAAGTCCATGGTCCCTGAGAGCCGCCTCATATCCTGCCAGCTTCTGGTTTGCGCTGTAGGAATGGGAATCACAGAGAAAAAGGATCCGTTTTCTTCCCGACTCAATCATCTTTCCCGTCACATCATAGGTAACCGCCCAGTCATCGCCATAGGCACAGTAAATATCCTCTCCCTCCACATATCCGTTAATCAGGAACACAGGCAGCCTTTTTGCAGCCTCATGGAGATACTTCACCTGACTTTCCTCTTCCCCTGCGTAGGTAGAGCCCACCAAAATCAGAGCGTCAATTCTTTTGGCCAGAAGAAGACTGACATACTTTTCCTTATTCAGCTGTTTATAACCGCTGCAGCAGAGAATACAGTCATACCCGTACTCATGGAGCCCTCTCTCCAAATGAGCCACTGCGTCTGCCATATAGGCATCTGAAACATCGGGACAGATGATTCCAATGGTTTTCATAGAGTCCAAGCCAAGCCCTCTTGCAAATACATTGGGCGTATACCCGTACTCCTCCATAATTGCCCGAACCTTCCGTTTCGTTTTTTCACTGACCCGGGGACTGTCATTCACTACCCTGGAAACAGTGGCAATGGAAACCCCGGCAATCTGCGCGATGTCGTATATATTCATCTTCAGTCCCCCTTTCCCATATTTTAGCGTAAGCGCTTACACTTTTGTAAACATTATACCGAATTCCTTTCCCAAACGCAACGAAAAAAACTGTTTTTTCCTCCAAAATACAGAGTGTTTTATTATACAAAATGACGGATTTAAAAGGAAAAAGCAATCTTTTTCTATTTTCTATTGACTAGACCTTTAAAATGGTGTATCTTTTATGTAAGTACTTACATTCTATATTAACTCCTTTAAATTCAAACGGGAAAGGAACGGAAACTTATGCAGGATTTTATTAAGATTCACGGTGGCGACAATGTGGCAGTTGCTTTAAAGCCTTTATCTGCCGGAACCAAAGTTTTGGTTGAAAGCAATGAAGTGGAGCTTATTACAGATATCCCTCAGGGACACAAATTTGCCCTGAAAGATATTAAGGCAGGAGAGCCCATTGTAAAATACGGCTATCCTATCGGCAATGCCAGAGAAGACATCAAAAAGGGAGAATGGATTCACACACACAACTTAAAGACAGGTCTGGGAGATCTTCTTACCTATACCTATAATAAGCAGGATACCTCCCTTCCGGCTACGGAAGAGAGATTTTTCCAGGGATACCGCCGCCCCAACGGCAAAGTAGGCGTACGCAATGGAATCTGGATTATCCCTACGGTTGGCTGTGTTAATAACATTGCCACGGCCATTGAGCGCCAGGCGCAGAAGTTCGTAACAGGCACGGTAGAGGAGATTGCGGCTTTTCCACATCCTTACGGCTGTTCCCAGATGGGCGATGATCAAGAGAACACAAGAACCATTCTGGCTGACTTAATCAACCATCCCAACGCAGGAGGCGTTCTTGTTCTTGGACTTGGCTGTGAGAACAGCAACATTCCTGAACTGAAGCGTTACATCGGCGAATACGATCCAAACCGAGTAAAATTTTTAGTATGCCAGGAATCTGAAGACGAGATTGCTGACGCATTGAAGCTTATTGAGGAGCTGGCTCAGTATGTGGGAACCTTCCACAGAGAACCTGTCAGCTGCAGCGAGCTGATTATCGGTATGAAGTGCGGCGGTTCCGACGGCCTTTCCGGAATTACCGCCAACCCAACGGTAGGCGCTTTTTCCGATATGCTGGTTTCCAAAGGCGGAACTACTATTTTAACTGAAGTTCCTGAGATGTTCGGTGCGGAAACTCTTCTTATGAACAGATGTGAAAACCAAGCCGTTTTCGAAAAGACAGTTGATCTGATTAACGACTTTAAAAACTACTTTACCAGTCACAATCAAACCATTTATGAAAATCCTTCCCCAGGCAACAAGAAGGGCGGTATCTCCACTCTTGAGGACAAGTCTTTAGGCTGTGTTCAGAAATCCGGAAGCGCTGTGGTAAAGGATGTATTAAAATACGGAGAACCGGTTCATACCAAGGGATTAAATCTTTTAAGCGCTCCAGGCAATGACCTGGTTGCTTCCACCGCCCTGGCAGCCTCCGGCGCTCATATTGTATTGTTTACAACTGGACGGGGAACTCCTTTTGCCTGCCCGGTTCCTACTATGAAAATCTCCACCAACACTGCTCTCAGCCAGAAAAAGAACAACTGGATCGACTTTAACTGCGGTGTTCTGGTAGAGGATACAGATATGGAAACACTGAAAAACCGCTTCTTTGACTTTGTCATTGAGGTTGCTTCCGGCAAGAAAGTAAAATCTGAGGAAGCCGGCTTCCATGATATGGCTATTTTCAAACAGGGGGTAACCCTGTAAGTCAGGTGTCAGAGTATCCGCGCTGAGCCTGCAGCATATGCAGTAAAAAACAGCAAAAAGCCGGAAACCGGCTTTTTGCTCTTACCAAATAAAAAAGGAGATATTGGAAATGGAAAAATTATGTTATGAGACACTGGAAAAACAGGGCTATGACGGCTATCTGTTAAAGGATGCTCCAGAAAGAGTTCTTCAGTTTGGCGAGGGAAACTTCCTTCGTGCCTTCGTTGATTTCTTCATTGACGTAATGAATGAAAAGGCAGGCTTTAACTCCAAGGTTGTTTTATGTCAGCCTATTGCTCCAGGACTTGCTGACATGATAAACGATCAGGAAGGACTTTACACCTTATTCCTCCGCGGATTTGAAAACGGTCAGAAGGTAAATCAGAAAAGAGTCATCTCCTGCGTAAGCCGCTGTTTAAATCCTTACAAAGAATATGACGCAGTTCTTGCCTGTGCGGAGAATCCTGATCTTCGTTTCATTGCATGCAACACTACAGAAGCAGGTATTGCCTATGATCCCGCCTGCCAGTTTACAGACTGCCCTGCTGACAGCTATCCTGGAAAACTGACTCAGTTTATGTACAGAAGATTTGAGAAGTTCGGCAAAGAGGCTGGCAAGGGATTTGTTATTCTTTCCTGCGAACTTATTGACAACAACGGCAAAGAGCTGGAGAAATGCGTATTAAAATACGCCGAGCAGTGGAATTTAGGCCAGGAGTTTATTGACTGGATTAAGTCTGAGAACATTTTCTGTTCTACTTTAGTAGACCGTATTGTAACAGGTTATCCAAGAAACGAAGCTGCTGCTATCTGTGAGGAGCTTGGATATCAGGATAACATCATTGATACTGGAGAAATCTTCGGTTTCTGGGTTATTGAGGGACCGGAAAGCTTAAAGAAAGAGCTTCCATTTGCTGAAGCCGGCCTTCCAGTATTAATCTGCGATGATCACAAGCCTTACAAGCAGAGAAAGGTTCGTATCTTAAACGGAGCTCACACTTCCTTCGTATTAGGTGCATACCTGGCAGGTCAGGACATTGTCCGCAACTGTATGGATGATGAAGTAATCTGCGGCTTTATGAACAAAACAATTTACGATGAAATCATCCCAACTCTTACTCTTCCAAAAGAAGAGCTGATGAGCTTTGCTGCTTCCGTAACAGAGCGTTTCAAAAACCCATTTATCGATCACGCCCTTCTTTCCATTTCTTTGAATTCTACTTCAAAATGGAAAGCAAGAGTTATGCCTTCTCTGAAAGGCTACATTGAAAAGACAGGCAAGCTTCCTCAGTGCATCACAGCTTCCTTCGCTTTCTATATTGCTTTCTACAGAGGAACAAAGCTTACTGATGACGGTTTAGTTGCAGTCCGTCCTGCCGGCAATGAATATACCATTAAGGATGACAAGCCAATCCTTCAGTTCTACTATGACCACAGAGACGACGATGCTGCCGCTATTACACATGCCGTATGCTCCAATACTGAGTTCTGGGGCGAGGATCTGACACAGATTCCAGGGTTTGAAGAGGCAGTTGCCGGATATGTAAAAGACATTGAGGATAAGGGCGCATACGAGGTCATGAAAGAATGCTTAAATAAATAACTCTTTGCTTTGCGGCAACTCACTTTTTAATGATTAAGTAAGTAAGAATAGGTTAAAACAAAAAGCAGGAACATCAGATCAATAAAATTCTGATGTTCCTGCTTTTTCCATCTCTATTCAATTAAAACACTTGGATCTGCTTTTTACAGAGCCCATCTCTATTTGCGTCCATATGCCTCCAGCAGTTCTCTTGACGCAACCGCATTGTCTGGCTTGCTGTCCTCAATGGTCATCTGGATATATGGCTTTTCTTTCTTCACAAAATCCATAATCACATCGTACTTCATTACTCCTGTACCCGGAGCACCGGAAATCACCTTTCCATCCTGCAGCACAAAATCCTTCATGTGGATTACATCAACGTATTCTCCCAGATCTTCAATTGCCTCTTTGATTACACTTTCATAATCCAGACAGTTTTCCGGAGACAGCAGATTAACCGGATCCAGAATAATTCTTAAATTAGGAGAATCAATGGCTTTTAATACTTTTAAGGCTCTCTTGGAGTTACATACAATATGACTCCAAACAGGCTCTATGGCCATAATCACTCCAAACTTCTCCGCACATTCCACCACTGGTCTTAAATTGGTGATAAATGTTTCCAGAGCTTCCTCTGTATGACTCTTTTCCGGATCATACTTGTACTCCGGGTTGGGATTGCCTGTCTCTGTTCCCACTACGCTGCAGCCCAGAATGGAAGCAAAACGCAGATGGGCAAAGTAACGGTTCTGAATCTTCTTAAGCTCCAGCGGATCCGGATGAGCAAGATTCAAATAGCATCCCAGTACAGCCACATCTACATCATTTGCCGCAAACATTTTTCGAAGATAGGCAGCAAACCCTGGTGTCAGCGCAGAATCCGCTGTGGAGTACTCCTTAATCGTCTTGGCCAATGCCAGATGCACACAGGAAAAACCCTGCTGATGGGCAATGGCTGCTCTCTCCTCCAAAGTTCCTGGTGCTACATCGTGTAATCTGATTCCTATCTGCATAATGAAATCCCCCTTATCTCCTATATACTAGATTATCTGGATACAAAATTGTCAATTCCGCTCAGTTCAAAGTCCTGACCTTCCTGTCCTTTTACGGTAACATTTTCGCATACCAGTTTCTCTACATTACTGATCATAAATCCCTTCTTAGAGCAGTCCTCAATACCGCTTAACATAGCAGGAACTCCAACTTTCGCATTCTCAGCAAAGGATACGGACACATTTTTCAACTCTACAATCTTAATCTTCTGCTCCGGAAGCCCATAGAAGAAGGAAGCTGCTACATGGCAGTTCTCTGCCTGAATGTTGGTAAAATACAGGCTTTCCACGCATGGAGTTCTGTCGTCTACCGGAAGAGGCTCTCTGGACTGAACATACTCAGTCTTTCCGTCGGGATCACAGAAGTAAAAGCTGTTAACCACAAAGGGGGTCATTACGTGATCCATCTTAATCTGATCAAAATAAATATCAGACAGAACAGAATCTTTTCCTCTTCCTCTTCTTGTCTTAATTCTTAATCCCCTGTCTGTATTGCGGAACAGACAATTTTCCACATGAATATTCTTTACTCCCGCTCCCACTTCACTTCCTACTGTGACCGCGCCATGGCCATTCTCCATCAGGCACTGGCGGATAGTAAAGTTTTCAGAAGGTGTTTTATATCTCCGACCCATATAAATCTTTCCGGATTTGATAGCGATACAATCGTCTCCCAGGGAGAAGTGAAGGCCGATAATATCAACATTTTTGCAGGATTCCGGATCCAGACCATCTGTATTCGGCGAGTTAGCCGGATTGTTCACAGTAAGATCCACAAACTTCAGATCCTGGCTGAAATACGGATGAAGCACCCAGGTAGGGCTGTTCTTAAGAGTAAAGCCCTGAAGGGTAATATTTTTACATCTCTCCAGAAATACCATGCGAGGACGGAACGCCCCCCGCATTACTTTGGGATTATTCCACCAGTTTTCAAAAGAAGCCTGTCCATTTACAGTTCCCTGTCCGTAAATCACCACATCCTCCACATCAATTCCTGTAAGAATACCGGCAAACATTGGAAGAGGATTTCCCTCCCAGGTTCCCAGATTATAATCATCAGTCTCATCCCAGCTTTCAATCATGCCCGGGAAGCGGACAAATTTCCACCGGTCTGTATCCGCCTGCAGTTCAGCTCCCTCTGACAGTTCCAAGCGCAGATGACTCTTTAAAAACAGGCTGGTAATTCTGTAGGATCCTTTTGGAATTAAAACTCTTCCGTCCTTAGGACATGCCATAATAGCGGCCTGGATAAAGGTAGTGTCATCCTGGACTCCGTCTCCTTTAGCGCCTAAATCCTTTACATTGATGGTAACAAATTCATAGTCCGTCTTAACTGAAACTTTTCCTGAAGCTCCATCCTTTCCCTTTACCTCAATTTCATAGGCAGTATCCGGCTTTAATCCGAAAATGGAGGTAACAACCTTAGATGTAGTTTTAACGGGAGTTCCATTTACACAGATCTCATATTCCTGGACTGTCTCATAAATCCCTCCGTCCTGGATTTCTATGGTTGCTGATCTCGCTGTGGAGACAATTAATTTTACCGTCATGTTCCTTTTCTCCTTTATAACTGATAATTAATAAAATTATAGATCTTCCTGGTCAGCCGTTTATAGCCTTCTTCTCCCGGATGAAGGCCGTCAGGCAGGTGACGCTCTTTTCTCTCAGCCACATCTGTGGTCAATCCGGATTTGGTAAACAAATCCAGAACCGGAACTCCATAAAAACCGCACACCTCTAAAATTGCTTTCCTGTAATCAGACAGATAAAAACCTGCCTGATTCTTTGTATTCCAGTGAGGATAATCCTTAAAGCCATCAATGCGCATAGGTGTTATCATGCACAGCTCCCCAGCCGGATACTTCTTAAGCAGTCCCCTGATAAGCGTATTGAGGGCCCCATAAAAAGTATTCCCTTCTTCTGGAAAAGGATTTTTCCCCCTCTCCTGGCAAACTCCCAGAGGAACCCCGTGATTAAAATCATTGATTCCTCCAAATACAACGATCACATCCCCATCCGGCTTCATATAAGAATACCGCTCTACAAAGCTGTCATCTCTCTCATCCGTAAGAGAAATGGTGGAACCGCTTACGCCATAGTTGACAAATTCAGTTTCCGGCATCAGCTCAGCCAGATAGTTCACCCAGCTGACGCCATCATTTCCGGCTCCATATGTAATGCTGTCT
This sequence comes from Candidatus Hungatella pullicola, assembly GCA_019114305.1. Lineage (GTDB taxonomy): Bacteria > Bacillota > Clostridia > Lachnospirales > Lachnospiraceae > Hungatella_B > Hungatella_B pullicola. Next base: position 11,262 of record DXFU01000083.1, read on the forward strand.
CCCAGACAATAGATTTTTTTGCCTTTATACCAGTTCATCTCTTCTGCTTCCCCGATCCTTTCGTCTCCTTACCTGTATAAATAAGGATTCCACGAAATCTGGTCCAATCCGTGAAATCCTTACTCCAAAAGGCTGCCGCCAAGTTTCAAGTCTGTTTCCTAGTCCAGCCCGCCTGTTTTTTTCAGGATCTCATACTGTGCGTTAACCATAGTATATACGCCGTTCTTCTCACCGCCGCTTTTTGCAGCCTGGCTCCAGGCTCTGATTCCATAATCTCTGTATTTCTCCGGCTGCAGTACTCTTAAGTTGCAGGCCTTTAGAACAGAGTAGGCCAGAATCATTCTGTCAGAAGAGTCTTCCATTCCCGGAAGAAATTCCTTGATTTTTTTACAGAACAGATCTTTAAGCTCTCTGTAATATTCATAAATCTCCTGAGACATCTGCTCCACTGTATTAATCAAAGCAGCCATGTCTTCCGGAGTTAAACTCTCTTTCTCTGTAAATGCCTGAGCAATCAGATTATAATGCTCCTTCTTCCTGTATGCTGTCTCATAGGCAGCCATAAACGGCATAAGCTTTAAAGAAGCATCGCCTGAATTTGCAATCCTGTCCATTGCCTTTTTATACTTCTCATCACCGGTCTGCTCAAGCCCGAAGAAATAAGCCACAGCGTCTTCCTCAGGCAGCATTTCTTCGCTATCTGTCAGCGCCTCCATACACTTAAGAATCTGTGTCTTAAGGCCCTCATCTCCCTCTGCCTCATACTGCTGAATCCATCCCAGCAGCTCATATGGTTTCATCTTCTTACTCTCCATAATCACTCGCCCTTTTTTCCATTCTGGCGGGCTGAAACGTCTTCTGATCTCCCCGCCGATCTACAATTACCCTCCGGCAGCCACAGCCTCTCCGGATTTGTGTAAGCAGTTACATTGTATTTCCCATTACTCTCGTAACACTTCCTTACGTAAGCGCTTACATCTTTTTTCATTATATCATCTCACCCTGTATAATTCAAGCAGTTCCTGCCTCTTGTTGCGGATTAAAAGGCCTGTAAAAAAACGGGTCTGAGCAGGAATTTAAAGACAGGGGTAAGTTTTTTCAGAGCAAAAAAAGGGAATATCTCCCACGAAATATTCCCTGAATTTCATTTGTTAAATTTCCTTGTTAAGACGGCGCATCTCTGTATATGCCAATAGGAAAGGACCTACGCCTTTGGCATCATCCTTTACAATAGGTTCGGACATATAGTAATCATACATTCCGGATCTTCTGTCCTTGCCGCCAAGACCTGCCACCAGACAAATTCCACCAAGGCTCATATGTCCCTCTTCCACATTCAGATAAGTCTTACAGATTCCCCGGAAAGCTTTCTCCCCATAAGCCTCATAAGACTGAGGAAGGAACCCCAGACGAACTCCCTTTAAAATGGCGTAGGATAAAATAGCGCTTCCGCTGGTCTCCAGATAGTTTTTATCCATGCCGCCCAAATTAACAATCTGATACCACATTCCGCTTTCATCCTGATATTTCAGAAGGGAGTCAATGAGATCTCTGAAAATCTCCTTCATCTTCTCGTAAGGTTCAGCGTCAGACGGATCTGCCTTGTCCAGAGTATCCAAAAGGGCCATAGAATACCATCCAAGGGCTCTCAGCCAGAAATGCTGGGAAAGGCCTGTTACCTTGTCACACCAGAACATCTCTCTGGAAGAGTCGTAGGCATGATAGTAAAGACCAGTTTCAGTATCTCTCATGTGTTTTACCACATTAAAGAACTGGCCGTAAATATCCTGATAATTCTTCTTATCGTTAAAGCGTGTCTCATATTCCATGTAAAACGGCTGACACATATACAGGCCATCCAACCATACCTGATTGGGATAAATATTCTTGTGCCAGAAATTGCCTTCTTTGGTTCTGGGCATTTTCTGAACCTGGCTGTATACCAGATCAATGGCCTTTCTGTATTTTTCCTTTCCTGTGAGATCATAAAGCTCAAAAAGAGTCTTTCCGGCATTTACATTATCAATATTCAGCTCTTCTACATTGTAGCCGTCGATTGTTCCGTCTTCCCTTACTCGATAATCAATAAAATGATCCGCAAAATCCAGATATTTCTTATCTCCGGTAATGGAATACATTTCCAGAACAGCCTTAATCATGCAACCGTCAATATAATTCCAGGTTGACTTCTTCCCCTGCAGAATCGCCTCAATATTCCACGCAGGTCTGTCCGGCGTACTTTTTTCCAACAATTCGTCGATATACTTTTCAATTACGTCCACGTTTCTTCTCCCTTATCTTGTATTCCAGACAACCTGTCAACGCTTCCATGGCCGTCTGCTCTTTTATAAACATTCTATATCCTTTTTCTGTTCATTGCAAGATTATATCCTGTATTTTTTCTCACTATCCAACATAAAACAATTTTAATCTTTATATTTTGTATCTTTTGTATATATTCTATCTGCTTTTTTGTGCTATTTTTCCTCTTCTTTCCCCAGTGGTTTATGATAAAATAAGTAAAATGGCCGAAGCAGCTGCTTTGGCCCTGTAATTCCTACAACAACAGAATAAACGGAGGATATTATGAAACAATTTACCAGACAAATTAAAGTATCTCCTGATACGCTTGGGGAGTTAACCGCTTATCTTCTTGATTCCATCAGCACCGATCCTGACAAAAAGCGTATGGCAGTGATCATCTGTCCCGGCGGCGGCTATAATCATGTCTCTGACCGAGAGGGTGAACCCATTGCCGCTCAGTTTCTATCCATGGGATATCACGCTTTTGTACTCCGCTACAGCCTTGCCCCCCACGTATTTCCTGCCTCTTTAAAGGAGCTGGCCTCAGCGGTGGCTATGGTCCGTGCCAATGCGGATGAATGGAAGGTAGACCCAAACAGAATTCTGGTATGCGGATTTTCTGCTGGAGGCCATCTGGCCGCTTCCCTGGGTATTTACTGGGACAGCGATTTTCTTGCCAGCTCCCTGTCTCTCTCCAAAGAAATGATCAAGCCTGACGGTATGATTCTTGGCTACCCAGTGATTACCTCCGGCCCATTCTGCCATCCAGGCTCCTTTGAAAAGCTTCTTGGAGACAAAGCGGAGGATAAAGAGGCCCGCCAGTTTGTCTCCATTGAGACCCATGTAACCTCCAGTTTTCCAAAAACCTTCCTCTGGCACACAGCTGCTGATCAGTCTGTACCTGTAGAAAACAGTCTTCTGCTGGCCCAGGCTCTGATTCAAAATCAGGTTAATTTGGAGATGCATATCTATCCAGTTGGCTGCCATGGTCTTTCCCTTGCCACCAGCGAGGTATCCTCTCCCGACGGCCGCTGCGTAGAGCCACAGTGCCAAAGCTGGGTATCTTTGGTTAAAACCTGGCTGGAGAATTTTTAATTTTCAGTATCAGTTTTCCCCATCAAAAAAACACGCAGAAAAAGGACTTTCGTTCCTTCCCTGCGTGTTTTTTATTCTAAAACAATTTATCGAACAAGCATCTTGCTGATCTGGTACTGATCTTCTGGAATGTCTTTATGCATAGCCAAAGCTTCCTGTATATCAAAATCCACATAGGCGCCGTTTTTGTAAGCGATTACGCGGTTGCTCTTACCCTCACACAAAAGCTCAACAGCCTTAGCTCCCATAATGGAAGCGTATACACGATCTTTACAAGTAGGAGCCCCGCCTCTCTGCATATGTCCCAGAATGGTCGCTCTGGTCTCAATTCCTGTGGCTGCCTCAATTCTCTTAGCCATGGAAGAAGAATGACCAATTCCCTCTGCGTTAATAATGATGTGGTGTTTCTTTCCTCTTTTCCTGTTCTCAATAATCCGGTTAATGAGAGCCTGCTCATCTCCATCGTATCTTTCCGGAAGAAGAATATCCTCAGCTCCGTTAGCAAAACCGCACCAGAGAGCAATGTATCCCGCATGTCTTCCCATAACCTCGATAATGCTGCACCGCTCATGGGAGGTAGAGGTATCCCGCACCTTATCAATGGCCTCCATAGCAGTATTTACAGCGGTATCAAACCCAATGGTATAATCGGTACAGGCAATATCCAGATCAATAGTTCCCGGAAGTCCAATGGTATTAATTCCCAATGCGGAAAGCTTACCTGCGCCCTGGAATGAGCCGTCTCCTCCAATAACCACAATGCCGTCAATTCCATGCTTGCGGCAGATCTCCGCGCCCTTCTGCTGTCCTTCCGGAGTTGTAAATTCCATACAGCGCGCAGTATAGAGAATGGTTCCGCCTCTATGGATAATATCAGATACACTGGTACTGGTCATATCCACAATTTCTTCCTGCAGAAGGCCGGCATAGCCTCTCATAATTCCCTTTACTTTTAACCCTTTATGGATCGCGGTTCTGACAACGGCACGGATAGCTGCGTTCATCCCCGGAGCGTCACCGCCGCTGGTCAATACGCCGATGGTTTTCACTTCTTTTGCCATAGTAACTTCCTCCTGATCTACAGATATCTGTGTTGATAATAATTCTCTCAATTCTCTTCGTACACGTGTATTCTAATTCATTTTCCCTATCTTTTCAAGTTTTTTTTCTACAAGTTTGATATTTTTTTCACCAAGTTTTTCGGTCAATATAGTCAGAAAATCATTGGAAGCATTTACATTCCAGTTGGCCGGAAGAACCTTTTTGGCCCTTTCCTTCTCCAAATACAGGATCACTGTGTCATTCCCCTCTGAATCCTTTAAAAGGTTCATAAGCTCCTTTTCCCCTGTTTTATAGGCTGCCATATCCGGATATTTAATCCACAGTTCCCTGGGCAAAGAATCAAATGGAATAACCCTCTCACAGATTAATTTGCCCACCGGCTCATCTCCAACAGAAGCTCTGCCCTGAATAAATACCTTGGATTCCTCTGCAAACATCTCCCGCTTTCCTTCGTAATCCTTAGGAAAAACAATTACTTCCACACTTCCCATCAAATCTTCCAAAGTAACGAAAGCCATAAGCTTATTATTTCTGGTAGTCTTAACAGTCTTTCCTGTAATCATTCCCCCTACTGTCACATAGGAACCATCTGCCACCTTTGCCTTCTCGGTATCCGGATCTACCATAAAGTCTATGGATACGGCCGTAATATTATTCCGCCAAGTTTCCTCATAAGCTTCCAGCGGATGCCCGCTGACATAAATTCCAAGAGCCTCCTTTTCATAAGCCAGAAGCTCCTCTTTGGGAAATTCTCCCACATCAGGAAATGTTATCTGAAAATCCCTTTTTTCTTCTTCCCCGGCAAAATCAAATAAAGTCATCTGCCCTTCCATGGAGTTTTTCTTATCCCGGCTTCTGTTATCCAAAAGTTCCGGGGCCACCATAATCTTCTGTCTTCGGGTTCCAGGAAGAGTGTCCAGGGCGCCGGATTTAATAAAGTTCTCTAAGGTTCTCCTGTTAACCTCCTTGTTGCTCATACGGTCCACAAAATCTTCCAGTGACGTAAAAAGCCCGTTCTTTTTCCTTTCATCCACAATCAGTTCCACCACAGACCGGCCAACGCTTTTAATAGCAGAAAGACCATAGCGGATGGATTGGCCCGAAACAGAAAATCCGCTTTCTCCTTCATTGATATCCGGCGGAAGAATGGCTATTCCCATCTGCCGGCAGGTCAAAATATACTCTGATACCTTAGTCAGATTATCCATGACAGAGGTGAGAAGGGCCGCCATGTACTCCTGAGGATAATAGTATTTCAGATAGGCAGTCTGATAGGAAACCACCGCGTAAGCCGCAGCATGGGACTTGTTAAACGCGTACTTGGCAAAATCAATCATTTCATCATAGATATGATTGGCAGTCTTTTCATCAATTCCATTGGACACACAGCCCGCAACCCCTTCCTCAGGGTTTCCGTAAACAAAATTCTGTCTCTCTTTTTCCATTACTGCCGTCTTTTTCTTTGACATGGCTCTCCGCACCAGATCGCTCCGCCCCATGGTATATCCGGCCAGGTCTCTTACAATCTGCATAACCTGCTCCTGGTAGACAATGCATCCGTGGGTAGGCTTTAAAATGTGCTCCAACTGCGGACAATCATAAGTAATGGAATCTCTGTCATTCTTTCCTTTCAGATATTTTGGGATGAAGTCCATAGGGCCGGGACGGTAAAGAGAAATACCTGCTATAATATCCTCCAGGCTTTCCGGCTTCAGCTCCTTCATAAAGCTTTTCATACCGGTGCTTTCCAGCTGGAACACGCCGTCGTCCTTTCCGCTTCCAATGGATTCTAACACTGCTTTGTCATTGTAGTCAATATTGTCAATATCTATCACAATATGGCGGTTTTTCTCCGCCGCCTTTACTGCGTTCTGAATCACCGTAAGGGTTCGAAGCCCCAGGAAATCCATTTTTAAAAGTCCCAGTTCCTCCAAGGTGGTCATGGTAAACTGGGTAGTAATGGTTCCGTCGGCTGCTCTTGACAAAGGCACATATTCATCTACCGATGTACGGCTGATCACCACGCCTGCCGCATGCATGGAAGTATGTCTGGGCAATCCTTCCAGACGCATGGACATGTCAATCAGGTACTTCACTTCCGGATCCTGATTATAAGCGTTTCTAAGGTCAGGGCTTTGCTTCAGGGCCTTTTCCAGTGTCATTCCCAGATCTCCCGGAATCATTTTTGCAATGGCATCACAGCGGGCATAGGGCATATCAAGAACTCGTCCCACATCCCTTACCACGCCTTTGGCCGCAAGGGTACCGAACGTAACGATCTGAGCCACCTGATCTTTTCCGTACTTTCTGACCACATAATCAATTACTTCCTGTCTTCTTTCAAAGCAGAAATCTACGTCAATATCAGGCATGGAAACACGTTCCGGGTTAAGGAAACGTTCAAAAAGCAGATTATACTTTATAGGGTCAATATTGGTAATTCCAAGACAGTAGGACACAATACTTCCCGCCGCAGATCCTCTTCCGGGGCCTACCATAATATTCTGAGACCTTGCGTAATGAATAAAATCCCATACAATTAAAAAGTAATCCACATATCCCATAGTATGAATTACATTCAGCTCATAATGAAGTCTTTCCTTCAATGTTCCGTCATCATCCGGGTAATGCTTTTCAAAGCCTTCCTGACACAATTGATTCAAATACGTCCAGGAATCATAACCCTCAGGCACATCATAGCGGGGAAGTTTTGTTACGCCAAACTCAATCTCCACATTACAGCGGTCGGCAATTCTGTGGGTGTTGTCAATAGCCTCCTGAGCATAGGGGAACAGAGCTCTCATCTCCTCTTCTGACTTGCAGTAATACTGTCCCCCTTCGTACCGCATACGATTTTCATCAGAAACCTTTTTTCCTGTCTGAATACATAAAAGAATGTCATGGGCCGCTGCATCTTCAGCAAAAGTATAGTGGATATCATTGGTTGCTACCAGCCCAATTCCCGTATCTTTGCTCATCCGAAGAAGTCCCTGATTTACTGTTTTCTGAAGGGGGATTCCGTGATCCTGAAGCTCCAGGAAAAAGTTTCCCTGGCCGAAAATCTTCTGATAATGAAGCGCAGCTTCCTTCCCCTTATCATACATTCCTCTGGCAATATACCTTTGAACTTCTCCCGCCAGACAGGCGCTGAGTGCAATAATTCCCTGGTGATAAGTCTCTAAAATCTCATAATCCACTCTTGGTTTGTAATAAAATCCATCTACAAATCCCTTTGACACAATCTTCATCAGATTCTGGTATCCCTGATTATTTTCCGCCAAAAGCACCAGATGGTAATACCGATCCTCTCCGCTTGCATTTTCTCTGTCAAATCTGGAACCAGGTGTCACATACACTTCGCATCCAATAATAGGCTTGACGCCTGCCTCTCTTGCGGCCCGGTAAAAATCAATCACTCCGTACATGACGCCATGATCTGTAATCGCCATGCTGTCCATTCCAAGTTCTGCAGCTCTCTGGGCCAGCTCCTTGATCTTACAGGAGCCATCCAAAAGGCTATACTCTGTATGGACGTGTAAATGGGTAAATGCCATTCTGTTCTTCTCCTTCTAATCCATTCTTCTTCCAGTTTAAGCCTTTTCACATATTATGTCAATTCACTGCTTTTTACGGCTGGAAACAACGCAAAACAGCCCGCACCAAACCTGTGCGGGCTGTTCCCATCTTGTTTCACTGATTAATTATTGCTCAGATACTTTTCTATATCAGATACTGCCTGATCCTCATCGGCTCCGTCTGCGGAGATAGTGATTGACTCACCGGCTGTCAGGCCTAATGTCATCATACCCATAATACTCTTTGCGTTAACTCTCTTGGAATCAACTTCTACATAAATGTTACTGTCATACTGGCTGGCCACCTGAACCAGCATAGCCGCTGGTCTTGCTTCCAAACCCGACGCAAGTTCCACTGTGACTGTTTTTCTTACCATAAATAAATCCTCCTCATTCTGTGAACGGACACTATTCCATTCTGCTGCCTTCGCCCTGCTTACGCAGATTGTCAGCCGTTTCGCAGAGCTTTCTAAGCCGGTGGTTGACTCCTGACTTTCCAACCGGAGGGTCTAAAGCCTCTCCCAATTCTTTTAATGTGGCTTCCGGCCTCTCCAATCTCTCCCTGGCAATTTCTCTCAAATTAGCCGGAAGACAGTCAAGACCGATTGTATCTCTGATATATTCAATATCTTCTATCTGCTTCATCGCAGCGGATACCGTTTTGTTAATATTGGCAGTCTCACAGTTCACCTGACGGTTTACACTGTTGCGCATATCCTTAAGGATTCTTATATTTTCCAGTTCCATAAGAGCTACAGGCGCTTCCATCACATTGAGAATATCCACAATCTGGCTACCTTCTTTGATATAGACCACGTAGTACCGTTTTCGCTTCACAATCTTTGCTTCCAAATCAAAGGTCGCCATAATAGCCTGAAGCTGCTTTGCCTTATCCTCGGTAGCACAGACAATTTCAAAATGATAAAATTTTTCCGGATCACTGAGGGAACCAGACGCAAGAAAAGCTCCCCTGATAAATGCCCGCCGACAGCAGGGCTGCTGCACCACCACATTACGGACAATATTCAGGTTTTCCCCTATCTCTCCCCGCTCATCCAAAAGTTTTGTGGCCTTCAGAACTCTCACGGCATCTTCGTGCTCAGTTACAGTTACCGTATAGGTTCTGTTTCTGTTGAGCCATGCGTTTCTGCGGATCGATACATCAGTACTAATATTAAATGTTTTTTTCAATAATGTAAAGTACTTTCTTGCAACTGCCACATTTTCCGTATGAATTTTAATGGCATACCGATCCTCTTCCGAAATCATGATTTTTCCGCACAAACTGATGATTGCCGCTGTTTCAGCAATCTGGCAGTGCCTTGCCGTACTCATCTGTCTGGAAAGCTCCTCCTTAACTCTGGAAGAAAAAGACATATCTACCCATTCCTTTTCCGTTTATTGTCCTGATCAATATCCCTGTGTTCCATCTTCAGGCCGAATTCCTCATGGGATTTTAACCTTTCATAGATCGCCTTTGCAATGGTTACGGACCGATGTTTTCCTCCTGTACAGCCGATAGCAATTACCAGCTGAGTTTTTCCCTCCAGGACATAATGGGGGATGAGGAATTCCAGCATATCATGAAGTTTATCAATAAAAGTGGCGGCAGTTCCGTTCTGCATCACATAATCCCTTACCGCCTCATCTTCCCCTGTAAGAGGACGAAGGGCCTCGTCGTAGTAGGGATTTGGAAGAAACCGGACATCAAACACCAAATCAGCGTCAGAAGGTATTCCATATTTAAACCCAAAGGATAAAATGGTTATGTAAAGGTTTCTATATTCCTCATCATAGAGAAATATTTTTTCCAGCTCCTGCTTCAGCTCTTTGGTAAGCAGTCTGCTGGTATCTATAATATAGTCCGCCTCTTCCTTTAAAAAGGCCAGTTTCTTTCTCTCAAGGGCAATTCCCTGATCCAGCCTTCCCTCCCCCGCAAGAGGATGGGATCTCCTTGTTTCCTTATATCTTTTAATCAATGTCTGATCGCTGGCATCCAGAAACAAAATCTCATAGGGAATCTGGTTTCTGGCCCAGTCTTCAAACACAAGATTAAGGGCCGAAAGTTCCTCTCCGCTTCGAATATCAATTCCAAGGGCTGCGTTTTTAAAGTTTCCCTGACTTCCAAGTGTCAGCTGGGCAAATTTTTCTACCAAAGGAATGGGCAGATTATCCACACAATAAAAGCCTAAATCCTCCAGATTCTTCAGGGCAACGGTTTTACCTGCCCCTGACATTCCCGTCACAATTACCAGTCTCACTGTTTTATCTCCTTTGCATCAGGAAAGTTTCCAATAACCTTAACTTCCATCTCCAGCTCCACGCCAAAGCGCTCTCTCACTCTCTCCCTGACCTGACGGCACAGCTCCATAATATCTGATGCCGATGCCTGATTTCTGTTAATTACAAATCCGCAGTGTTTCTCCGAAACCTGAGCGCCGCCTACACAAAATCCCCGAAGGCCCGCCTCGTCAATAAGCTTTCCCGCAAAATAACCCTCCGGACGCTTAAACGTACTTCCGGCGCTGGGATACTCCAAAGGTTGCTTGGCTTTCCGCCGTGCCGCCAGATCTCTCATTACGGTAAGGATTTCTTCCCGGTCTCCCTTTGCCAGCTTAAGGGACGCTTCCGTCACAATATATCCTTTTCTCAGAATACAGCTGGTACGGTAACCCAGTTCCAGTTCTTCGCAGGCAAGGATTTTTTCTTCCCCTTCCTGAGTCATCACCTTCACCCATTCCAGGACCTGGCACATCTCGGCCCCGTAGGCTCCTGCATTCATCACCACTGCGCCTCCAAGAGTTCCCGGTATGCCGGAGGCGAATTCCAGGCCTGTTAAAGATGCCTCCATAGCTGCCCTGGCAATTGTCCCGAGAATGGTTCCGCTTCCCGCTCGGATTCTCCCTGTTTCAGGATCTGCCTCACACCAGGAAAACCCTTCCGTCATTGACAGGATCACTCCGTCAAATCCCTGATCTCCCACTAACAGGTTGCTCCCGTTGCCCAGAACAAACCAGGAGATTCCTTCCTCTCTGCACAGCCTGATTACTTCCCCAAGTTCAGCTGCATTGGAGGGACTGACATAATAAGCTGCCGGTCCTCCCACCCGGAAGGTGGTATGATTTTTCATGGCCTCCTCAGTCTTAACATTCTCTTTCCCAACGGCCTGAACCAGCTTCTTATAAAATTCCGTCATTTAACACCTCAATTTTCTCTTTTTCTCAAATTAGCCTGAACCCTGTTATACAGCTCCTGAGCTGCATTGTATCCCATTTTTTTCTGGCGGTAGTTTACTGCCGCAGATTCTACAATTATGGCAAGATTCCGTCCTGGACGGACAGGAATGGAATGACACACAATTTTGTTTCCTAAAAATTCCGTGTACTGATCCTCCAGTCCCATCCTGTCATATTCCTTATCCCTGTTCCAGTCCTCCAATTTAATAACCATATCAATCGACTGGGTATCCTTTACACTCTCAACACCAAACAAAGTCTTTACATCAATAATTCCGATGCCTCTAAGTTCAATGAAATGTCTGGTAATCTCCGGTGCGCTTCCGATTAAGGTTTCATCACTGACCTTTCGGATCTCTACCACATCGTCTGTAACCAGACGATGTCCCCGCTTAATCAGTTCCAGCGCCGCCTCGCTTTTGCCGATTCCGCTTTCCCCCATAATCAAAACACCTTCGCCGAATACATCCACCAATACGCCGTGAATGCTGATACAGGGAGCCAGCTTTACCTTCAGCCAGCGAATTACCTCAGCCATGAGATCAGAAGTTGTTTTCTCTGATACCAAGCATGGAACTCCGTAGTGATTGCAAAGGTTCAGCATATCTTCATCCGGTTCCTGATTCCTGCTGTATACCAGACAAGGAATCTGACTGGAAAGCAGCTTGTCGTACATCTCCACCTTTCTCTCCCTGTTCATCTGCCGGATATACTCCTGTTCCACATACCCGATAATCTGAACCCTTTCATTATCAAAATGGTCGAAAAAGCCAGCCAGCTGCAGAGCCGGACGGTTTACGTCAGGATGAGTCAGCACAATCTTATCCGCATCAATGTCCGGCGTCATATTTTTCAGGTTCATTTTCTCAATTAATTCTGTAATGGCAACTCCATGCATGGCAATACGCTCCTTTTTTCCACTGTTTTTTTCATACTATCACAGATTTTCTTATTTGAAAAGGAATACTTCCTCTTCTAAAGTCCATTGCGCTGCGAAAGCTCCTCCTTAAGGCAGGAGCCTTTGCTTAATGGAAGAATTCATATACACTTCTGGCAGAAAGACTGTTCATCCCGGGAGTCTGCAAAAGCTCCTCCAAAGACGCCTCTTTAATGGCTTCCAGGGACTTAAACTGCCGCATAAGGGCCTTTCTTCTGGCAGGGCCGATCCCTGATATATCATCCAGCACAGAATGAACCTGTCCCTTTCCCCGTAAGCTTCGGTGATACTCAATGGCAAATCTGTGGGCCTCATCCTGAATTCTTGTAATCAGCTTAAACCCTTCTGAATGACGGTCTATGGGGATTTCCACATTCTGGTAATACAGCCCTCTGGTGCGATGGTTGTCATCCTTTACCATACCGCATACAGGGATTGAAAGCTTTAACTCTTCCAATACTTCCAAAGCAATATTTACCTGTCCTTTTCCGCCATCCATCATAATTAAATCAGGAAAACGGGTAAAGCTTCCCAGTTCTTCGTCCACGCCTTTTTCCTTTAAAGTCTTTGCCTCTGAAAGTCCATGGGAAAATCTTCTGGTGAGAACCTCCCTCATGGAGGCGTAATCATTGGCTCCCTTCACCCACTTAATTTTAAACTTTCTGTAATCATTTCGCTTCGGCTTTCCATCTTCATACACAATCATGGAACCAACAGACTCAAATCCGCTGATATTTGAAATATCATATGCCTCAATTCGCCTTACCCCCCGAAGGCCCATTAAGCTGCTGACCTCATTCATGGCTCCGATGGTCCTTAATTCTTCCCTCTTGATCTTTTCCTTATCCTGAGACAAAACCAGGGAGGCATTTCTCTCAGCCAGCTCTACCAGTCTCTCCTTCTGCCCTTTCTGAGGAACAGTCAGCTTCACTTTCTGCCCTCTTCTTGCAGACAGCCACTGGAACAGTATTTCTTCATCCTCCGGCCGGATCTGCGTCCAGATTTCCTTGGGAATAAAAGGGGTTCCGGCATAAAACTGCTTGAGAAAACTGGACAGAATCTGCCTGTCATCTTCAGCTGTGGCAATGGACACATGAAAATGCTCTCTGCCAATCAGCTTCCCTTCTCTCACAAAGAATACCTGAACCACTGCGTCCTTCTCATCCCTTGCCATGGCGATTACATCCCGGTCTTCTGTGCCGCTGCTGGTAATCTTCTGCTTCTGGGCAACCTTTTTAACACTGGTAAGAAGATCGCGGTATTCAATGGCCTTTTCAAAGTTCATATCATCCGATGCGGCCATCATTTTTTCTTCCAGTCCCTTTAATACCTTATCGTATTTCCCTCCAAGAAATTCCAATGCCTGGGATATATTTTTCCCATACTCCTCTTTAGATACATACCCCTGACAGGGCGCCTGGCACTGTTTAATATGATAATTCAGACAGGGCCTGTCTTTTCCCACATCTCTGGGCAGATTCCGGCTGCATGTTCTGATCTGATACAGTTTGTGAATCAGCTCTATGGTATCCTTGACCGCTCCAGCGCTGGTATATGGTCCAAAATATCTGCTTTTATCCTTTTTCATATCCCTGGCAAACAAGATTCTGGGGAAATCCTCATAGACAGTCACTTTAATGTAAGGATAGGTCTTATCATCCTTCAGCATAGTGTTGTATCTGGGCCTGTACTCTTTAATCAGGTTGCACTCCAGCACCAAAGCTTCCAGCTCCGAGTCCGTGACAATATACTCAAACCGAGCAATTCTGGACACCATCTGCTCAATCTTTGCCGTCTTGTTCCTGCTGCTCTGAAAATACTGTCTCACCCTGTTTTTCAGGCTGATAGCCTTTCCCACATAAATGATCTCATCCTTTTTATCGTGCATCAGGTAAACGCCCGGCTGGGAAGGCAGCTTTTTCAATTCTTCTTCAATGTTAAATCCTGTGTTGTCCAATCCTCTATCTCCTCAATCTTGATCCGTCATATCTGAGCTGAGTTTCCAGATAAATTTCTATAGCCCGGTACTGAGCAGACATCTCCCTTTCCCTGGTTCCCACCTCCAGCATATCGCAGATGGCGGCAAGCTGAGCGGCAGTGAACTGTGTCTTTCTCTTTCTCAGAATTCTAAGCTTTTCCGCATAATCTTTTCCGTCTAAAAACTCTTCCAGACAGCTGTACTCCCCTTCTTCCTCCAGGCCCTGGGCCAGCTCCCGAACTGTAGTGTCTACCGTTCTCTCTTTATAGTAATATTCTTTATCCCTCTCTCCAACAGGACGCAGAATCCTGCAGGGGTTTCCAACTGCCACCACGCCTGAGGGAATATTCTTAGTAACCACGCTGCCTGCGCCGATCACTGTATTATCTCCTATTTCAACGCCGGGAAGAATCACCGCTCCCGCTCCTACCCACACATTATTTCCAATTACTACAGAAAGATTATATTGAGCACCGGTTCTTCTAAGATCCGGATCAATTGGATGACCTGCTGTGGCAATGGTCACATTGGGTCCAAACATACAGTCCTCCCCAATGCGTATTTCCCCGTCATCTACCAGAGTCAGTCCGAAATTGGCGTAGGTTCCCTTTCCCATGTAAACGTGACGTCCGCCCCAGTTGGAGTGAAGAGGCGGTTCAATATAGCAGCCTTCTCCAATAAAGCCGAACATTTTCTTCAGAAGTTCCCGCCGTTTTTCCCTCTCCCCCGGCCTTGTTCTGTTATAGTCATATAAAAGTTCCAGACATTCTGTCTGCTCCTTCCTAATTTCCTGATCCCCAGGGGGGTACAGTCTTCCGCTGTTCATCCGCTCTCTGGCTTCTTTTGAATTCATTTTATCTCCTCCAAACATACCTGGCATATCGTCCCATTATTATACTCTATCTCCGGACAAAATAAAAGACAGGGCACAAAAATTAACTCCGCCCTGTCTTTTATTCTCTTTCGTTATTTCAGACAGCTTCTTAACTTCTCACTCTGGTCTCAGTCTTTCTTCCACTGAAATTTCAGATTAAAATTCATGGTCTTTTTTCCCTTCGGTGTCCAGTGGAATGGATAAACCACTTCCAGTCCTTGGGAAGTCTGCCGCACCTCAGGAGCTGGCTGGTCTGTCTCAACCTTAATCTCCATTCCGGGAAGCTTAAACCCCTCGGTCTGAATCATCTCTGTCTCAAGTCCTGTTCCTTCCAGATTAAAAAACAGCTCTATATCCCTTTCTGCATCAAAGGTTACCTGAATCTCTATCTCTCCCTTTTCCGCTCTGTTATTGAAGAAGACTGTCCTTATATGAGCCGGTTCCGTTCCAGGCTCCCTTCTCATAAGAACCATATTGGAAACCGTTCCATCAGGAGCCTTCCAAAAGGCTACAGCCGATCTAAGCTGGTGACTGGTATTGCGGCTTCCCTCCATAGCGCCGATCATATAATTTTCTTCTATCCAGGCTGTGGCTGTACATACAGTGCTGTCGTCATCGGGATCATTTTTTTCTATCAGCTCCCGATACCGCATTTCCACCTGCCGGTCACCCTGATAATTAAGCAGGGACTGGCGCGTCTCAGAGGGAATTTCCGTTCCAAGAATAGACAGTTCTACATTGCCTCCCAGTTCACAGTTAAATCCCGGCTCTTCCTGATATTGGGCTCCCAGCCCTATATAGAGAAGGGATGGAAGCATGGTATGATCCTTCATATCTGTTTCATAAGCTCTGGAATAAGGACCGCACAGATTGTGAAGACCTGGGTGATACATTGCCCCAATCTTGTTCCACAGTTCCTGTTCCAGCCACTGCCCCATCTGATGAAGGTAGCTGCAGCCACTCAGCTTTTTCCACGCTGCCAAAGCAATCAGGTCAACAGAGTAGTAAGTAGGGGAATTAAATTCTGCAAAATTGCCAAATTCCTTGTAATCCTCAATCACTTTATCCAGGGCCTTAATGCCATGATCGTAAAACTCCTGATTTTCAAATCTCTCTCCATAATAAATACAAATCAGGCAGTGCATAAGGAGCACATTTGTATTCATTGGGTACATCCAGCTGTTATATCTTGCAATGGATCCGGTGACTGATTTCACCATAGCCCGGTCCATGGCCTTCACTGTCTGAGGATCCAGTTTGTCCTCAAACATAGAAAGCACCATGGCAAAGGTAGTGGAAATAAACTCTCTCCAGTTAGGATCAAAGCCTTCCCAAACCACAGGAACCGTATCGCAAAGGGACTGCCCCAGCATGGTGATTATCTCATTGGCTTTCTCCCTGCTTTCTCCTGTCTCCATAAGCCTCCGTTTCAGTTTAACCTCAACGGTCTCTCTCCATTTTTCCAGATAGAAACGGCCGTGGGCATCAAAACACCGGCCTGGAAAGGGTTCAGAAGGAGGAAGTTTCTCAACCTCTGTACGCTTGAACGTTCCGTAAAATCCATCTTCTTCCTTTCCATCCATCTGTAAATTCAAAACTGCCTGGATCACCTTTTCGGCTCTTTCCCTGTCTCCCTGGCCGTCTCTGGCCAAAAGTCCAAGGCTGTAGTAGCCGCTGTCCCTTACATCATGGTATTGTTCTCCCTCCCACAAAAGATGAAGTTCCGGGTCATATTTTTTATCCAGTTCTTCCATGACACGGGCAAAAAGCCGTTTCTGCTCGTCTTTTTCCAGTATGGTGATTGGTGATTTCATTGCCTTTCCCCCTTGTTGAATGTGTTATATGTCCTGGAGATTTGTCTTCCCCTTATCTCCAATGATCTGATTTTATCACACCGTGTGCGGGAATACTACAGGATATTTGCGTTTCCCCTTCTTGTCCATATCCACTATTTGCGAAGTCCGTTGTTCTAATTATCTGTTTTTATGCTTTCAAATACCCTTGGTAAGCCTGAGTATTTAATATTTCATTTGCCCTGGCTACCTCCTCGCCAGTGGGGGTGGGAACCCCGGCCAATGGATATTCAAGACTGAGATTGTTCCATTTAAACAGTCCAAGGGTGTGGTAAGGAAGGACCTCAAACCGCTTCACCGTCTTCAGGGAAGCAGCAAACTGGGAAAGTTTCTTTAAGTCCTCTTCACCGTCTGTATATCCTGGAACCAGAACATGACGAAGCCACAGATCTTTCCCCTGATCTGACAGATATCTGGCCATATCCAAAATGTTCTCATTGGTCTGGCCAGTCAGATTTCGATGTTTCTCTTCATCTAAGATCTTAATATCCAGCATAAACAGATCTGTTACTGCCATCAGCTTATTAAATTTTTCCAGAAATCTCTCTTCCCTGATGAATGGATTCCCCGCTGTGTCCACCACTGTGGAAATGCCTTTGTTTTTAGCAAGGGCAAACAGTTCTGTAAGAAAGTCCATCTGAAGCAGGGGTTCTCCTCCGCTGACTGTAATTCCTCCTTCTTTCCCCCAGTAATTGCGGTACCGGTATGCCTTTTGAAACATTTCTTCTGCTGTGTGCAGTTCTCCTCCAGTCATACTCCATGTCTCTGGATTATGGCAGTATTTACACCGCATCCTGCACCCTTGAAGGAATATAACGAACCTGACTCCCGGCCCGTCTACTGATCCAAAGCTTTCAATAGAATGGATTCTTCCCATAATGGGACCGTTTTCTTTTTCCATTTTCCTACCTCCGTATTTTCCTGATTTCACCCGTATTTTTCTTCTATATGCACAGCAGGCAGGCCAGGGCAACTAACTGCCCGGCCTGCCGCCGTATTCCAGGGCTGTCCGCATCCGCAGCCAGCTTACATTTTGTTCTTTCTATTAGATTGTGCCATGGCAGGTTCTGGAAATTACATCCATCTGCTGCTCTCTTGTCAGATCGATGAATTTTACTGCGTAGCCAGAAACACGGATTGTGAAGTTTGCGTACTCTTCCTTCTCCGGATGCTCCATAGCGTCAATCAGCTTCTCCTTGCCAAATACGTTTACGTTCAGATGATGAGCTCCCTGATCAAAGTAGCCATCCATAATCTGTACCAGATTCTTGGACTGTTCTTCCTCACTGTGACCTAAAGCATCCGGGTTGATGGTCTGGGTATTGGAAATACCATCCAGAGCCCACTCATACGGAAGCTTTGCTACAGAGTTGAGGGAAGCCAGAAGACCGTTCTTCTCCGCGCCGTAACTTGGGTTAGCACCTGGAGACAGAGGCTCTCCGGCTCTTCTTCCGTCTGGCATGTTGCCTGTTGCCTTTCCATATACTACATTGGAAGTAATAGTCAGGATAGAAGTAGTTGGCTCAGAATCTCTGTATGTATGTCTCTTCTTAATCTTATCCAGGAAAGTCTTTAACAACCATACAGCAATGTCATCGGCACGGTCATCGTCATTTCCGTATCTTGGGAAATCTCCTGTGGTCTCAAAATCCATAATCATGCCTTCTTCATCACGGATAGGCTTAACCTTTGCGTACTTAATAGCGCTTAAGGAGTCTACTACGTGAGAGAATCCTGCAATACCGGTAGCGAAGGTACGTCTTACATCTGTATCAATAAGGGCCATTTCAGCAGCCTCATAGTAATATTTGTCATGCATGTACTGAATCAGATTCAGAGTATTTACATAAATGCCTGCCAGCCAGTCCATCATAATATCATATTTATGGATTACTTCATCATAATCCAGATACTCAGAAGTAATAGGAGCCAGCTCAGGACCTACCTGCTCTCTTGTCTTCATATCACGTCCGCCGTTCATTGCGTACAGAAGACATTTTGCCAGATTTGCTCTGGCTCCGAAGAACTGCATCTCTTTTCCTGTCTGTGTAGCGGATACACAGCAGCAGATAGAGTAATCATCGCCCCATACCGGCTTCATCACATCGTCATTTTCATACTGGATAGAGCTGGTACGGATAGAAATATTCGCTGCGTAGCGTTTGAAGTTTTCAGGCAGCTTGGAAGAATAAAGAACAGTCAAGTTTGGCTCCGGAGATGGTCCCATGTTTTCCAAAGTGTGCAGGAAACGGTAATCTGTCTTTGTTACCATGGAGCGGCCGTCTACGCCAATACCTGCCACTTCCAGTGTAGCCCATACAGGATCTCCGGAGAACAGCTGATTGTAAGAAGGAATTCTTGCGAACTTCACCATTCTGAACTTCATTACCAGATGGTCAATCAGTTCCTGCGCCTCTTCCTCTGTGAGGATTCCTTTCTCCATATCTCTCTGAATATAAATATCCAGGAAGGTAGAAATACGGCCAACGCTCATGGCAGCACCGTTCTGTGTCTTTATAGCAGCCAGATATCCAAAGTACAGCCACTGTACGGCTTCCTTGGCATTAGATGCCGGCTGAGAAATATCATAACCATAAGACTCCGCCATTTTCTTCATCTGAGCAAGAGCATTGTACTGCATCTTGATCTCTTCGCGAAGACGGATTACATCGTCTGTCATAGTTCCATCGCCGCAATTTGCAAAATCCTCTGCCTTCTTCTCCATCAGAAAGTCAATTCCATAAAGAGCAACTCTTCTGTAGTCTCCTACAATTCTTCCGCGGCCGTAGGTATCAGGAAGACCGGTAATGATTTTATTATGACGAACCTTCTTCATCTCTGGAGTATAAGCGTCAAATACTCCCTGATTGTGGGTTCTGCAGTACTCTGTAAAGATCTTGTGAAGATCCTCGCTTGGAGTATAGCCATAAGTCTTGCAGGCTTCCTCCGCCATCTTAATTCCGCCAAAAGGCATGAATGCTCTCTTCAGAGGCTTATCTGTCTGAAGTCCTACAACCTGCTCCAGATCCTTTAATTCCTCGCTGATATAGCCTGGCTTATGGGAAGTAATAGTAGATACAATATCTGTATCCATATCCAGAACTCCGCCCTTTGCTCTTTCTTCTTTCTGAAGTTCCTGCAGCTTTCCCCAAAGCTTATTGGTAGCGTCAGTAGGTCCAGCCAGGAAAGATTCGTCGCCTTCATATGGCTTATAGTTATTCTGGATAAAATCTCTTGTATTAATTTCTTCCTTCCAGAGTCTTCCCTCAAATCCATTCCATTGTTCCTTTTGTACCATGTCTTCGATTTCCTCCTCTATAATCTTAATTTATATGTATATTGTATACATATAAGCATAATAAAAAAATGGGTTAAAAATCTAACAATCTTATCTGTCAGTCTTTCCCGTCATCTTTTCTTTACGTCCTTTATGTTAGCACCATCTAACAAAGGAATCAAGAGGCAAAATAACTATTTTTATCAATTAACTCCATTGTATAACAAAAAAAACAAAAGGCGGCCGCCTTATAAAATAATTCTGTTTCAATTTTTTATAGGCGGCACAAAAATTCTGTTTATTTTGTAAGCACTTCTGCTCCATCTTCTGTAATAAGTACTGTATACTCCCACTGAGCTGACAGACTTCCATCTTCCGTGTATATGGTCCACCCATCGTCAGCATCCTGAACCACATCTGCTTTTCCGGCATTGACCATAGGTTCAATGGTAAATATCATTCCAGGAACCAAAAGCATATCCGTTCCCCTCACTCCTATATGGCTGACCCACGGCTCCTCGTGAAACTGATTGCCTACTCCATGACCGCCGATTTCCCGGACTACGGTAAAGCCGTTGGCATAAACATATTCCGAAATCACTGCCCCGATATCTCCCAAATGCCCCCAGGGCCTGCATTCCTTCAAAGCCAGATCAACGCTTTCCTTGGTTACCCGCACCAGCTTCTCAGCTTCCTCAGATACCCTTCCTATGCAGTACATACGGGACGCATCCGCATAATATCCGTCTACAATGGTGGTCACATCCACATTGATAATATCCCCTTCCTTCAGAATTCGATTGGGATCGGGAATTCCATGGCATACTACCTCATTGACAGAGGTACATACGCTTTTTGGATATCCTTCAAAATTTAGGGGAGCAGGAATTCCTCCCAGTTTCATGGTATTTTCGTGAACCAGAGTGTTAATATCCTCCGTACTTATCCCTGGTCTGATAAATTCATCTACCATATCCAGAATCTTTGTATTTATTATTCCTGCCCTGCGGATTCCTTCAATCTGAGCCGGCGTTTTTATCATGTAGTGTTCCGGGATCTCGTCTCCCATAATAGCGTAATTTTCCAGTTTCTGATCAAAAGCCAGATGGCAGTTTTTATACTTTTTCCCGCTGCCGCACCAGCATAAATCATTTCTTCCTATTTTGTGCATAGAACCTCTCCATCCTCTCTGTGTCCTTTTGGGCACCTGAATCTTATTCCTGTGGTAACATATATCACGTTTATTTTCCATTGTAAAGATTTATTCCTCTTATTGAACAAAAAATACCTTTCCCCTCAATCTCCGGCAGTCAGACAGACGGCCCTGAATCAACGCCGTCTCCATGACAAAAAAGTTTCAGAAACCCTTTCCAGGGCAAATCCAGAAAAAAGCATGGCAATTTCCCAAGTTCTATGCTACAATTGCATTTATTATGGGAAAGTGTTTGCCAAACGGAAAAGAGGGGCGCAGCATATGGGCACCCTCTTTCTTCCGTTGTGCAGCTTTTATCTAAAATGAACACGGGCCGCCTATTCGGCGGCTGGGGGTACACACAGTAACTATCACAGAAGCAAAGAGGTAAAAAAATGAAAATCGGATTTGATAACAACAAATATCTGACCATGCAGTCAGAACACATCAAAGAACGGATCGGTCAATTTGGTCAGAAGCTGTATCTGGAATTTGGCGGCAAACTGTTTGATGACTACCATGCTTCCAGGGTCCTTCCCGGCTTTGAGCCTGACAGCAAGCTGAGAATGCTGATGCAGCTGGCTGACCAGGCAGAGATTGTAATTGCCATCAATGCCGCTGACATTGAAAAGAACAAAATACGCCATGATCTTGGCATTACCTACGATGTAGACGTTCTTCGTCTGATTCAGTCCTTTACCGACAGAGGGCTTTATGTGGGAAGTGTTGTGATTACCCAGTATTCCGGACAGAAATCTGCCGATATATTTAAATCAAAGCTGGAACATATGGGAATCCGGGTATACCGCCATTATATCATTGACGGATACCCCAGCAATGTGCCTCTCATCGTCAGCGATGAAGGATACGGAAGAAATGATTACATCGAAACGGTCCGTCCCCTTGTAATCATCACTGCCCCAGGACCTGGAAGCGGTAAAATGGCCACCTGTCTCTCCCAGCTTTACCATGAAAACAAACGTGGAATTAAGGCTGGATACGCCAAATTTGAGACATTCCCAATCTGGAATATTCCGCTGAAACATCCGGTTAATCTGGCTTATGAGGCAGCCACTGCTGACTTAAATGATGTAAATATGATCGATCCCTTCCATCTGGAAGCTTATGGAGTGACTACTGTCAACTACAACCGAGATGTAGAGATCTTCCCTGTGCTCAGCGCTATTTTTGAAGGGATTTACGGAGAGTGCCCTTATAAATCCCCTACTGATATGGGCGTAAACATGGCTGGCTGCTGTATTGTAGACGACGAAGCCTGCCGTGAGGCATCTCTTCAGGAAATTATCCGCCGTTATTACCAGGCTCTCTCCCGCCTTGCCCGGGATATGGGGTCCAGAGATGAAGTCTACAAGCTGGAGCTTTTAATGAAGCAGGCCAAGATCACAACTGATATGCGCCGGGTTGTAGGCGCTGCCAATCAGCTTGCTCAGGATATCGGCGCTCCCGCGGCAGCGATGGAGTTAGAGGACGGAACTATTATCACCGGTAAAACAACCAACCTGTTAGGCGCCTCTGCGGCTTTGCTGCTGAATGCAGTTAAGGTTCTGGCCGGAATCCCCCATGACGTACATCTCATTTCCCCATCTGCCATTGAGCCTATTCAGAAGCTGAAAGTAAACTATCTTGGAAGCAAAAATCCAAGACTTCACACAGATGAAGTTCTCATAGCCCTGTCTGCCAGCGCAGCTACAGACCACAACGCTCAGATGGCATTGGAGCAGCTGCCTAAATTGAAAGGCTGTGAAGTTCACACTTCCGTACTTCTGTCCAATGTGGACACAAAAACCTTTAAGAATTTAGGGGTTAATTTGACCTGCGAACCTATTTATGAGGAAAAAAAGATTTATCATTAGAGAAATCATTTCTCCCCTATACGGAAAAACGGTGAATCAGCCAATGGCCGACTCACCGTTTTTTATTTTTCTAAATCCTCTCTTCCAAATCCCAGGGGAAGCAATTCCTTCAGCGTATATACCTTCCAGGAATCCTCGTTTCCCAGTATTACCTGAAAGTTGTCTGGATCCACAAATTCCCCAAGGACCTGTCTGCACACACCGCAGGGCGGGCAGAAACCGCCTTTTTCTCCTTTTTTACCTCCTATCACGGCAATAGCCTGAAAGGAGGTAATTCCCTCTGATACAGCCTTAAACACAGCAGTCCGCTCTGCGCAGTTGCTTGGTCCATAGGCGGCATTTTCAATGTTGCAGCCTGTAAATATCTGCCCGTTTTCTCCCAGAAGGGCTGCCCCTACTGCAAATCCGGAGTAAGGACAGTAAGAAAATTTCCTGGCTTCCTCTGCCA
The DNA here is from genome assembly GCA_019114305.1 of Candidatus Hungatella pullicola. Taxonomy (GTDB): domain Bacteria; phylum Bacillota; class Clostridia; order Lachnospirales; family Lachnospiraceae; genus Hungatella_B; species Hungatella_B pullicola. Next base: position 34,967 of record DXFU01000083.1, read on the forward strand.
GCCTCATCAGGTTCTGCTCTCTGTCCTTCATTTTATTCTCTCTTACCCGTTTTCCACCAGATCTAGATTTTTTCAAAACGCTCCACATCGGTAACGAATATAGTGGCTCCGCCCAACTCTACGGTCATAGGCATCATCATATAGCCTGACGAAATAGACGCAATATTGGGAGATGGAACATTGCAGGTAATCTTCTGACGCTTTCCGCAGGTGTCCTTGATCAGGCGAATCACTTCATCTACCTTATCATCATCTGTACCCACCATCAGAGTGGAATTTCCTTTTTTCAGAAATCCTCCTGTAGTTGCCAGCCTTGTAACGCTGAAATGGTTCTCATTCAGTACATCTGTCACACGGTTTCCATCATCTGAACTAACGATTGCATAAACAATTTTCATACCTATCACCTCGTTGTCTTTTTCTGGCCTTTTATCTAAAAGCTGGTTCTATTATAATCTAATATACAGGAAAATGAAACAGTTAATCTTAAATTTTTTATCAATTTTCTCTTAATATTGATCTCAACACCTCTGAGACAGCCATTTTTTTGCCCATTTTTTCACGAGATACAGCTCGTCCCACTCCAAACAGTGGGGAAAGATCTCTTCCCTCATCCCCTTCAGACACTCCTCGTAATCCATCCAAAGGACAGCTTCTACCTCTTCCTTCTGAAGCGTCAATTCTTCCTCTTTTACAGGCAACGTACAGACAAAGACCTGGCTGATCTCTCTATTATAGAAAGGCTTTCCGTGAAACTCTGTTTTTTCTTCATTTCTGCACACTCCGGCAAAATGAAGTTCTTTCTCCGAAACCTCCAGTCCCAGCTCTTCTTTAAGCTCTCTTACGGCCGATGGAAGATAATCCCAGCCGGCAGGAAGGTGACCTGCAGAGGAAATATCATAGCAGCCTGGAAAAGCGTCTTTATTTTTGCTTCGCTTCTGAAGAAGAAGATCGAATCCGGATTTATCATTAGGACGAATAAGCCATACATGGGCTGTTCCGTGAAGCTGCCCGCTGCGGTGCATAACCAGTCTGGCCTGCGTTCTTCCTGTCACCTCTCCCATTTCATCTCTCTCATCTAAGAGTTCCAGTTCTTTTCCATCCAGCCATGCCCCGGAAAGTCTGTTTCCTTTATAAGAAAGCTTCAAGGAAAAGAAGGGATGGTTATCTGTCAAAAGCTGAAAAAAGATTTTATCTCCCTCCCACAAATTTAAGCTGTGAATGTTCTCCTTTTTCACCCACTGAAGGCTTCCCTCCTCACATTGAGACAGGCTTCCCTCATAGCCCCAGGCAGTATACAGACACATATACTCGGAAGGCCAGGCATCCGAGGTAAAGGTTACAAGCCCTCTGAACCGGAAAGATGTAAGAGTCAGCCCTGTCTCCTCCTTTGCCTCTCTGAGAAGGCATTCCTCCGGACTTTCTCCTTCTTTAAAATGTCCTCCTATTCCCAGCCATTTATCCTGGTTCATATCATTTTTCTTTTTTACCCTGTGAAGCATAAGATAGCTGTCCTCTGACTCAATATAACACAGGGTTGTAAGCTGCTTCTGATCCATATTGTCTCCTTTTATTTGCCAACAGACCTAGACTGTGGTATAGTACTAAACGCGTAAAACATGCAGAGAGATTAAGACTCTGCTGTCTGAATCTTCCAAAGAAACGAAGGTATATCTTATGAACAACAATGCTACAGAATTAAAAAAAGGGATAAAAGACGGACTTCCTATTGCCCTGGGATACTTTGCTGTGTCCTTCAGCTTTGGCATCATGGCTGGGACTTCCGGAATTGGGCCGTGGCAGGCTGCCCTTATGTCTCTCACCAATCTGACTTCCGCCGGCCAGTTTGCCGCTCTGTCCATTATCAGCGCCAATGCTCCCTATGGGGAAATGGCCGCAGCCCAGCTGATTATTAATCTGCGCTACTGTCTCATGTCCTGCTCTCTGTCTCAAAAGCTGGGAAAAAACAGTCCTCCCATCCACCGTTTTCTCATGGGATATGGAATCACCGATGAAATCTTCGGCGTATCCGTATGCCGCCCTGGAATCCTGCGTCCTGCTTATTTTTACGGACTTATGGCCATGGCCGTTCCCGGCTGGACATTTGGAACTCTGGCAGGATCCTTTTCCGGCAGTCTTCTGCCTCAGAGACTGATGAGCGCTTTAAGTGTGGCCCTGTACGGCATGTTTCTGGCAGTGATTCTTCCTCCTGCCAGGAAAAACAGAATACTTTTGGGAGTTGTGCTGATTTCCATGGCAGCCAGCCTTGCCTTCTCCCTGCTTCCCCTTTTAAGGGATATTTCTTCCGGCATGAAAATTATAATTCTTACCATTCTAATCGCCGGAATTGCTGCCCGTCTCTTTCCTGTAACGGAAGAGGCTGATGAAGAACAGGAGGCATCCCATGAATAATATTTATCTTTACATTCTGGTTATGGCGGGAGTTACCTATCTGATTCGGGTTCTTCCATTGACTTTAATTAAAAAACAAATTCAAAGCGTCTATATCCGCTCTTTCCTGTACTATGTTCCTTATGTTACCCTGTCCGTTATGACCTTTCCAGCCATACTGACAGCAACCGGCAGCATGATTTCAGCAGCAGGAGCTCTGGCGGCAGCTGTTTTTCTGGCCTACAGAGGAAAAAGTTTATTCCAGGTTTCCCTGACAGCCTGCGCGGCTGTCTTCCTTCTGGAGCTTCTTCCTCTTCCCTTCTGAGTCACAGTGGAACCGGCTGCAAAACTGAATAAAATCAAACATCTGCAAAAACAGATTACTGGGGAGAGATAAAGTCAAACAGGCTCATCTGCTTTGGCGTACTGCTCTCCCTGTTTCCTGCCTTCTCCCTCACAACAGGAGGGGACTTCAGTTCTTTCAAGAAGGATGATTCCTTCCGGGCAGCAGTTAAAATCAATTCTTCCTCAGCCCGTGTCATTCCCACATAAAGCAGTCTTCTCTCTTCCTCCCTGTCTGAAGTCATACCTTCCCTTTCCATTGGAATCACTCCCTCATCAGCTCCGCACAAAATAACCGCAGGAAATTCCAGACCCTTAGATCCGTGAAGGGTCATAAGATTTACCGCGTCAGCATGGTAGACTTTCCCTCCTGCCCGCTTTAATTCCCCTTCTCCGGCAAAAGAAAGAGCCTCGAGAAGTTCCGGCATGGTTTTGTAGGCAGCCGCTGTCTCCAGCAAATGCTCCAATGGCCCTTCTGCCGTCTCCCCCGCCGCATCCAGCCACCGCGCAATCAGCTTCTTTGGTCTTTCTTTCTTTAAAAAAGGTCCTAGTTCCTCCTCTAAAGCGTCAAATGCGGCCTTCTTTCCTTTCCACTGCCTGCTCTGAAGTTTTTCCCATATTCTTCTGCTTAAATCCTGCTGAGGCTGCAGAACCATTTTAAAAAAGCAGACAGCCGCCCGCACCTTTGGGTGTTCCAAAAAGCTTTCTCTTCCCCATATCACACAGGGGATTCCCTCCTTCCGCAAACATTTTTCCAAAACAGAAGCCTGGCGGTGAGTGCGGTACAGCAAAGCAATATCTCCGAAGCCGCGAATTCTGGATTCTTCAATCTTTCCTGACTTTTTCTCAGCGTCCAACATATCAATTCCGCCGATCAGCCTGTTAATCTCCCTGGCAGCAAAAATTCCTTCTGACATACTGCCTGCTGCAGAAACAATCCTTACCGGCCCATTCTTTTGTCTCACAGGAATCAATTTCTCTTCTTCACCAACCCCCAGCACATGAACCGCTGAGTCTATGATCTCCGGTGAAGAGCGGTAGTTTTTCACCAGACGCACCTCCTTCATCTCCGGATACTGCTGCCTCAGACGGTCAAAACAAGTTTTGTCCGCTCCTCTGAAACCATAAATAGCCTGATTGGGATCCCCGATTACAAACAGCTCCCTTCCGTCCCGGTTCCACTGAATCAAAAGCTGGTATTGCAGAGGATTCATATCCTGAAATTCATCTGTCAGTACATAAGAAAAACCCTGCTTCCGGATCTGATTCTTTTTCTCCTCTTTCAACAGCTTAAGGGTTTCCAAAAGAAGATCATCAAAATCAAAAATAGTCTGTTTTCTCAGCTCCTCCCCGTACCAGGCCATGGCCTCCGCCAAAGCGGTTTGTCCTTGGTCCTCTTCCGTATCCAGACCGGTCTTGTGCCTGGAAACCTGCTCCAGGAAACGGGAAGGAGTAAGAGGAAGCTGAAATTGCTCCACAGCATCAGAGGCAAATTCCAGAAGTTCCATTTGATCTGCCAGAGTAAATTCTACTCCCTGTTTTTTTAACAAATCCAGACAGATGGAGTGAAACGTTCCGATTCTCATGCGGCTGGTCAGCCGCTTTCCTCCCATGGCCTTTTCCAGCCGTTTTCTCATCTCTTCCGCTGCTTTCCGGGTAAAAGTCACCGCCGTAATCTCTCCTGCCTTCACCCCTCTCTCCTTCATCAGATACAGGATACGGGATACCAGAGTCTTTGTCTTTCCCGTACCAGGCCCCGCCTTAACGCATACAGCTCTGGCAGGAATAGAGACTGCCATAAGCTGCTCCTGGTTCAGGTCCTTAAGCCAGCTGTAGGACTCCTCCCGATCTGCTGTTTTCTTCTCAAAGATGTCTTGTTTTTTCTCCTTAACTGCAGCTGATTGATTCTTCACATGACAACAAATTTTATCTGACTGTGTTTTCCCCTTCTGGAACATATCCATACCGGCCATCTGTTCCACAGAAAAAAAGCTCATCTGCCCCTGGAGATTTTCTCTTTCGTCCTGGGAAAACAGCTGTATTTTCCCGTACTCTCCGTCATATCCTGGTATCCGGCTTACCTGTCCCTTCCTCAGCCTACGGATTCCCTCTCCTATCAGATAACCGACGCAGTTTTCAATCTCCTCAATGGGAATATTTCTGAGAATTTCAAATTCCGGACCAAGATGACGTATCAGATCCTCATACTTCTTTTCCACTTTTGCACTGGAAGCAGAATGACCGGTACAGGCAGCAATCACTTCTGGAAGAGGAACTAGACTTTCAAAAGGCCTTCCGCTGTCCGGCACATATCCCTCCTCCCTGTCTGCCAGCTGCCATACCCGATGGGAAACACCAATTGTCAGCTTTCCGGCACACACCGGACAGATATTCCCGTATTCCTCTGCCTCCAGAGGAGTGAGACAGAGATGGCATTTTCTGTGACCGTCGTAGTGATATTTTCCTTCCTCAGGAAAAAATTCAATGGTTCCCTCTAATCCCTTTCCCATTTGTACCGCCTGATACAATCCTTTATAAGAAAGCTCTCCTCCGAATATATTGGCCTCTCTTCCCAGCTTGGAGGGAGAATGGGCATCTGAATTGGAAATCAGCTGAAACCGGTCCAAAGCAGACAATCTCCAGTTCATAGGCGGGTCTGAGGACAATCCTGTCTCCACTGCATGAATATAAGGGGTCAGATCCTCAAAACATTCTTCTACTGTATCAAAACCGGAAAACGCCCCAAACATAGAAAAGTGGGGCGTCCAGATATGAGCAGGGACAAAAATGGTCTCAGGCTCCTGCTCCAAAGCTATTTCCAAAAGGTCTCTGCAGTCAAGACCCAGAGTAGGCCTTCCATCAGAGTGAATATTTCCCATTGTCTCCAGCCTGGAAGACAGGCGGGAAGCCGCCGAAAGTCCGGGAAGCATAATAACGCTGTGAACCTTCCGCACCTTCCCCTGTTTTTTATAAATAGAACTGATCTCTCCGGTTACAACAAATCTGGGATCCGGGCCGGAAAGCTGTTTTGCCTCTTCCAGACGATACTCCTTTTTCAGTACGTAGAGCCCTTCCTCCGCCGGCGTAAGTTTTTCCATTAGTTCCTGTCTCCATGCTGGATGAGTAAAATCTCCTGTTCCAATCAGTCCGATTCCCTTTTTCCTGGCCCACAGATCCAGATACTCCGGACATCCGTCTTTGCTGGTGGCTCTGGAATAACGGGAATGAATATGCAAATCTCCTATATACATGAACTTCCCTGCTTTCCTGTTTAATGTGCTTTATTCTTCCTCCTGCCCTAAAATCAGCTCCTTGGCGTAAGGGAGAGTCAGAACCCAGTCACAGAACACATGCCATTCATCCAGCTTATGATTTCTTCTGGCGAAATACATATTAACCAGGTTTTCATAGGTAAACGTACAGGTACGCATCTGGTTGTAGCTGGATGGAAGCAGCTGAATCATCTGCCACCAGTATTTCTTATCTTTTGTCTCAAGAAAGCGGTCTCTGGCATAGTTGAGAGTTTTTAAAATCTGTCTGCTGCTTTCAAGGAAAATTTCATCTTCCTCCATTATATGGTCAAAACTGAAATCTTCCTCTGTAAATGGTTTGGAATGGATCTTATGCATGGTAGAACAGCTGTTGGCCACAGTTCCCACTTTATAGGTATCATACTCTTTCCACCAGTACAACGGCGCTGTAATATCCACTGACACAAATACCTGCCTTAAATATTTTCTGTGATCCGGACCAGCCTTTCTAAGGCGCACCGCCAGTCCCAGATCATTTGGCCCAAGGCAGTAATTTCCTTTTTCGTCATACTCACTGTCCATACGTCCCCAACTGTTCAAGGGATTTCTGGCTCCCCTAATGGCATTTTCCAAATTCATCACACTGGTTCTCTCTGCTGTAAGCATATTGCTGTTACCTCCGTAATTTATAAATTTCCTCTTCATAAGCCTGCTTTTGCGGCCAGTTTTGATCAGCCTTCTATGTTTCTTGTATAGCGGCACTGGGGAAAATTAGAACATCCATAAAAAGCTCCAAATCTTCCATTTCTCTTTTTCAGCAGTCCCCCGCATCTGGGACAGCGTTCCACCTGGCCGCCTTCCAGCAGCTGGCCGATCTTTTCATAACACTGCTGGTTCATCCTGCAGTCATTTAATGCTCTGTGAGCTCCCTGGGTTTCAATGCCAAAGTAAGCGGCAATATCCGTCAGTCGGTGACGGCCCAGCTGGGGCAGACAAACCCTGGCCAAAGACAGTGTGTCCACATAATCATTGAACACAGGACGAAATAAAGACTCTCTGGCCTCCCTGTCCAGAAACACCATATCAAAGGCTCCGATATTGTGCCCTACTAACACATCCTCTCCAATAAAATCCAGAAATTCGGCAAGTACCGTTTCAATTCCCGGACATCCCTTTACCAGATCATCTGTTATCCCATTGACCCTGGACGCTCCTTCCGGAATGGGAATTCCAGGATTAACCAGAGCGGAAAATTCCTCCTTAGGATGATGGTTTCTAACCTTTATGGCAGAAATTTCAATGATTTTATCTTTATTTACATTGATTCCTGTTGTCTCAAAATCAAATACCACATAATTTGCTGCATATTGATTCAGATTCTTTCCCATTGCTTTATCCTTTCTCTTTTGTAGCTCTCCCTCCTCTGACCCTCCTGTCATTATATCCTATTGGAATCTTTCAGACAACCCTGAAACAAAATAACCCCCGGATTCTGCAATTCTGCTAAATCCGGGGGGAGGTGTTATTTTCTGCCTTTCTGTCACTGCATAGCCAAAGCCGCCACTGTTTCTGCCACAGTCTCCGCTTCTGCCTCTATAAAGGATTGTGTCAATAGTTTTTCGCAAAATTAAAATCTTGCCGTTTGGTAGCCGGAAGTCAACCAGCTATGATATCAGACAGCTGACGCTCTTCTGGTTTGAAAAGATGATCCATATTCATATAGCGTCTGGCTCCCCAGCTGGCTGCCACTACATGACGCAGTTTGGCACATACGAGCATCAAGGGGCTCTGGCCGTCAGGAAAAGCGCCGATCGCTTTTGTACGACGTTTAGTCTCACGGTTGAGACGCTCAATCGCGTTATTGGTCCGGATCCGGGTCCAATGCTGCGTAGGAAAATCCATATAGGTCAAGGTTTCCTCGATTCCGTCCTCCACCTTTTTGGCAGATTTGGCAAGCTTCATAGACCGGAGTTTTTCCGATACCTGGAGCACTTTTCACGAGCAGCTTTCTTGCTCTCCTGTGCATGGATTGCTTTGAGCATAAGAGCCACTGTTTTCATCTTGTTTCGAGGTGTAACAGAAAATATATTTCTATAAAAATGAACGGTACAGCGCTGATATCTGGCATCTGGAAAAACTTCCGCAATGCTTAGAGTATAATTATCATTGGCAATAAAAAATAGGCTTCGCCTATTCAACTCCCCTGCCCCTCAATCATGAGGGGATAGGGGGTTTTCTTTTGTTACTTTTTCTTGCATAATAGTCTTATGAACATCTTACAAAGAATCTTTGCAGACCATTAT
>DXFU01000084.1 GCA_019114305.1 Candidatus Hungatella pullicola
TCTGCCTTCCACCCGCCTGCTGGCCCAGAATCTGAAAGTAAGCCGAAGTACAACCCAGATGGCATATGAACAGCTGCTGTCAGAGGGCTATATAGAGGCAAAGCCCTGCAAAGGGTATTTTGTATCTGGAATAGATGAGCTGGTACATCTGGAAGGAGTAAAAGAGCAGGAGAAAGACAGCCGTGAACCAGGAGAAACACAGGGAAAAGACAATGGCGGAAGGCAGGCGGGGAAAAAAGAACCTGAGACAAAGGTGGATTTTTCCCCCAGAGGAATTGACCTGGAAGCTTTTCCTTTTAATACCTGGAGGAAGCTTTACAGAAATATTCTGGTAGATGACCGAAAGGAACTGTTTTCAGCAGGAGATCCTATGGGAGAAGAAAACCTGCGTCTGGTGATCAGGGATTACCTTCATTCCGCAAGAGGAGTTAACTGTATGGCTGAGCAGATTGTGGTGGGAGCGGGAAGCGAATACCTGTTAATGCTTTTGTCAAGACTGTTAGGAAAGAATACGTCTGTGGCCATGGAAAACCCTACTTACAGACAGGCCTTTCGGGTTTTGAAAAGTATGGGAGTTCCCATGGTTCCGGTTAATATGGATGGCTCAGGCATGGATGTAGGTCTGCTGGAAAAATCGGGGGCTCAGACAGCCTATATTATGCCATCCCACCAATATCCCACAGGAATTGTAATGCCCATAAAACGGCGGCAGGAGCTTTTAAGCTGGGCTTATGAGGAGGAGAGGCGGTATCTGATTGAAGATGATTATGACAGTGAGTTCCGTTATAAAGGAAAGCCCATACCGGCCCTTCAGGGCATGGATGGGGGAGGACGGGTAATTTATATGGGTACCTTTTCAAAGTCCATTGCTCCTGCTATACGAGTCAGCTTTATGGTACTTCCTCCTGCTCTTTTGGAAGAATACCATAGAAAAGCGGGATTTTATTCTTCCACAGTTTCAAGAATTGACCAGCAGATTTTGTACCAGTTTATGGTAGGCGGATATTATGAACGCCATTTGAATCGGATGCGGGCAGTATATAAGGCAAAGCATGATCTGATTCTGTCAGGTCTTCGCCCTTTTGAAAAGGAATTTTCCCTGAAGGGAGAGTACGCCGGTCTTCACCTTCTTCTTACCCATCGGGGACAGAAAACAGAAGAAGAGCTGGTAGAAGCCGCTGCATCTGCGGGAGTAAAAGTCTACGGTCTGTCTTCTTATTTTATTGGAGAAAAGCCCTGCTGGTCCGGTTCTACTGTAATTTTAGGATATGCAAGTCTGAAAGAGGAGGAGATTACCCGAGGGCTGGAGCTTTTGAAAGAAGTCTGGGGAATTGACAGGGGAAAAGAGAACAGGTAAAAGCTGCAGACAAAGGGAGAGGAAAGAAAGGGGTTATGGAATAGGAACGAAAGATCGGCAGAAGAGAGGAGGTTTCATATGGACAATAACAGGAAGGCGCTGATTCCCCTTTGGTTTTTTTGTGTTTTGCTGGCCGTGATTCTGGCGGTTTTCGGAACAGCGGGAAGCTGGAGACAGAAAAAGAGAGCTGAGGAGGAGGTATCTGTGGAACAGGAACAGAAGATGGCGTCAATTGAGTCCTCTTTGGAGGCGGAGACCGCGGAGAAAACCGTAAAGCTTACTGACGGCCAAAAACAGATTCTGAACAGTCTCACAGAGAAGTTCCAGGAAGAGGATCTGGAGAGCGCCGCCAGGATTATAAGTGAGAATGAGCCTGTTCTGGAGGAGCTGTTCTTTGACTCTCTGGCAGACAAAGTGTTTCTCTACAACGGACAGACTATGACGGATCAGGCTGAGGGAGAGGGATTGGTATTTACCAGGGCATCCACTGTTTTTTTTGGAAATTTTCAGGATGGAAAGCCGGAAGGACAGTGTACAGCCATTCAGGTGCTCCATCTAGAGGAGGGAAACCGGTACGATTATTCCAAAGGAACCTGGAAAAAAGGAAAAATGAACGGACAAGGAGAGTGCGGATATGATTACTTTGACGGACTTGAGGGAGAGGGGCCTGAAACAGTAATTAAACAGGGAACCTTTTCGGAGGATCAGCTGGAAGGAGAAATCCAGTATGTGAATGTGGGGGCAGATGGAGTCTGGATTACCTGGAATATGACAGTGTCAAAAGGACAGATTGTATTAGATGACAGATGGAGCCGTACAGAAGACAGCCAGGGGAGGCCGGTTTATCAGCTGATGGACAGCGGCGGAGCAGGATATGCCTATCAGATGGAGGAGACATCTCTGGGACAGGGGATGTGGAGAAATATGATTGAGTTTAAGTGACAGGGAGACAACAGATGAATCAGGAAATGCTGAGACGCCTTAGCGTAATTACAGAGGAAGAGAGAGAGATTTTAAATGGCAGAAGGGAGATAGACAGAACCAGATATACAGAGGGCCGGGAACTGGTAATTGACAGCCGTAAGATGCTGGAAAGCGGGAAAATGATTCGAATCCGTCCTCACACCCGGTTTGTCCGATTTCCCAGACACAAGCACAATTATATTGAGGTAATCTATATGTGTCAGGGACAGACCACTCATTTCATTGACGGGGAACAGGTAGTGCTGAAGGAAGGAGAGCTTTTGTTTCTCAATCAACATGCCACTCAGGAAATCTGCCCCGCGGGAGAACAGGACATAGCGGTGAATTTTATTATTCTTCCGGAATTTTTTGACACGGCTTTTGAGATGATGGGAGAAGAGGAAAATCTACTTCGGGATTTTTTAGTAGGCTGTCTCTGCAACGATCCCCGATACGCCAGTTATCTGCATTTTAAGGTGGCAGACGTTTTGCCGGTTCAGAATTTGGTGGAGAACATGGTGTGGACGCTTTTAAACGATCAGCCTAATAAGAGAAGTATCAATCAGATTACCATGGGACTTTTATTTCTTCAGCTGATGCACTATACGGACAAAATCAGCCATAGCTCAGAAAGCTTTGAACAGAAGCTAATTTTTCAGGTGCTTAAGTATATTGACGAAAATTATAAAGATGGGGAACTGACAAAGCTGGCCTCTCTTTTAGGATATGATATTTACTGGCTCAGCCGGATGATTAAGCGGCTTACAGGAAGAACTTACAAAGAGCTTCTTCAGATTAAGCGGATTAATCAGGCGGCCTTTCTCCTTCTCAATACACGGCTTCCTGTAACAGATATTTCTTGTGCGGTTGGATATGATAATACCAGCTATTTCCACAGGCTGTTCAGGCAGCGGTATCAAATGTCTCCCAAAGAATACCGGGAAAATAACAGGGCTTTATAAAATTGTTGGAAAGCGGCAGAGGCTTTGCAGCGGTATCTTCCTCTCAGGCAGTTCACTTGTCTGCCTGAAAGGGAGCATACCGCAGGCTTCTATAGCCGCTTTTTTTATAGAACAATTGTCCCCCATAATATAGAAATATTTTGTGCAACCTGTTGGTGACAGAGACAGCCCCCTTTTCAGACCTGTTTCTGTACAAGGACACTGGAGAATACAGGCTGCTGCATGATAATTACATGAAAAAAAGTTTATAAAATTATAATTATCTGAAAAAAACATAAAAAAGAAAAAAGGATAAGAAAATGACATGATGCATAAAAGGAAAGGATAAAAAATGACTATAACATAAAAAATAGATAAAAATGTATAGGGAAAAGAGAAAGTGTACGTTGTTTTTGCATGTTAAAACTGCTAATGTTCTAAATATGAATCCGAGATTTATTCGGTAAAAGAAACAAAGAAAGGAGGAAGTTATATCTGCAATTCAATTGCCTGATTTCTCAGGAAATAAAACAAAGGGGGAAAAAATGTTTTGAAATTGTTTAAAAAGGAAATGAAACGGACTGCTTCTGTTGTTCTTGCGGCGGCTATGTCTGTTACCATGCTTCCAATAGGCAGTACGGATGCCTGGGGAGTGACGGAGGATTCTGTAACGGTATACAAAAAGGCAACTCCAAGTGATGCTACGCCAAGCAATGCGGACAAAGGAGACCGGGGAAATTCTCTTAAGGCTCAGAAGGATGACAGTGAAGTGACTGTAATTAAGATTAACGTAAAGGGCGGCCTGAAAAAGGGAGAGAATTACGACGGAATTTCGGTTTTAGAGGATATGAATCCCAATGGTGAAAGCGGAACCATAGATGGAACCGTATATAAAGCGGGGGACGGCGTATCTGGAAAAAATAATCCAAGTCCAGGAAAAGGTGCGGTTCCAACATCGGGAGCTGCCGTTAAATTCGAAGCGGCGGACAGTGGAGAAATATCCTTTGATATTAATCTCAATGCCAATAAAACCTGGTATTTTGTAGATTCCTCTCAGGGTGTAATAGGAAGCTACAAAAATGAAAGCGGCAATAAAGAGGCGCGGCGTTTTACTTACCCCATTCAGAAGGGCCATACCTATTATGCTTATGGCGATGGCACAAAGAGCACCTTTTTTGGGATTACCATAGCCTATGGCGGAAGCATGACGGTTGATAATATTTATCCGGATGTTGATCCAAAGTATGATTCTGCAGAGGGATCCTATGAAGTTACGGAACTGATGGTTCCTACTCTTGCTTATGACGAAGACAGTATTGTTGTGGTGTGGCAGAAGCCGGAGCGGTATGGGGATGTGGCAGATTATCACGTATATATAAACGGGGAGCTTCAGGAGGATACCGCAAGAGAGAACTATCAGGTATATGCAGATTGGAGCGCTGCGTATACGGAGGCTTTCTATGACAAATATGAGGATGCCGCTCAGGTAGACGTTCATTCCTATACGGCCGTTGGCCTGGAGCCGGAAACAGAATATACGTTTGAGGTAATCCCTGTAGATGAGAATGGGGATGAGCTGGCAGAGCTGGGCAGCGGCGAGACCATTACCCAGAAGACAACAGCTGAACCTGAAATATTTGACATCAGAGATTATGGAGCAAAGCCGGTGGAGGAAGGCTTTGTCACCTATGATGATGAGAAAAATGATTTTATTGAGGCAAATACAAGGGCTATTCAGGCTGCTATTGACAACTGTTCAGAGGGAGGAAAGGTAGTTGTTCCTGAAGGAATCTGGATGACCGGCGCTTTGTGGCTGAAGAGCAATATGACTTTGGAGCTGCAGGATGGCGCCATTCTCTGGTCGTCTCCAAACAGCGATCATTTTGACGTTGGATTTTTAATGTATCCGTTCTATACAGATACCAGATGCTGGGGCGTTTTAAATGCCACAAGCTCAGATGAGAGTCAGCCTCTGGAAAATATCAGAATTACCGGAAATGGAACTGTCTATGGAAATGGATGGAAATATGGCACAAGCGATGACATCAAAGGCGATGGATATGACCGCTATATTTACAATTACGCGGAAAAACAGTATACAGCCAATCCGGTGGATCAGGATACATACGGCCTTCCGCGCTGGGTAGCAGGCAACAATACAAAGGTTTATAATCTGGGTATTTTGGCTGCGGACTGCGCCAAGAAATATCTTGCCAATGTAACAGACGAGAATGGAGATCCAAAATACGCGGATCTGACAGAGGATGATTATAAGAGCGCTGACGCTATGAAGAAAAAGGTAGCCAGCACAGATTTAACCAATGCTTATGCAACACGTTCCAGTCTGATTATGATGCGCAATGTAGAGAATGTATATATCAGCGGAATTAAGGTGGAAAATCCTGCCAACCATTCTGTTAATATTCTGGACTCCAGAAATATTGCAGCTAACAATGTAAAAGTATTTTCTTATGACTGCAACAACGGCGATGGCCTGGGATTCGGCTGTTCCCAGAATGTAATCTGCTTTAACAACTTCCTGGATACGGGAGATGATACCATTGGCTTCGGCGCGTCTGTAGGAAAGGGAGCAGCAGATTCTGAGATTCAGTCTAATTCTAATATCTGGATTTTCGGCAACTATGTTCATGAAGGACACGGTGGAATTATTGCCTGCGGAAGCCATACGGCTCAGGGCGTGTTTAATATGCTGGCAGAAGACAATATTGCAAACTACAGTGATATGCCGTTCCGCTTTAAGAGTGCTCCGGCCAACGGGGGGTACGCAAGCAATGTTCTGATCAGAGACTGCGCAATTGCCAACTGCGATCAGGCATTTGTATTTACAACCAGCTACAGCGATCCGAACAGCGCTTCCTCCTCAGAAGGAGCTGATGTGCCGGCAGAATTTTATGACATTGATGTTTATAATGTAACGGCAGACACTGTAGACGATAATACCATTATGGTCTATGCGGATGTGGATCCTGTTTCCAATCCTCAGAAACCATGGCATACTCATCATAACCTGTATTTCCAGGATGTTACGTTTGATAACGTTTCCAATGCAGGATCTCTTACCGGCTGTGAAAACAGTGTTTTCTATGATGTAACGGTAAATTCCTTTAAGGGAGGAAGCAAGGCAGAGTGGAGTGATATTAAATACTGCTCCGGGCTGCAGTTTGTTTATTCCGATCAGGATGAGGCAGATGAAAAGCTGACGATTCTCATGAACAACCAAATGGAAGGTCCTTCCTGGTCTGATACCCAGGTGAAAGGGGAATCCAAAACAAAAGAGGAAGATGGCTATACCACAGCTGTTGTTGATCTAAGCTGGGAGAAGGCAAATGACAATGCGTTTACAGTGACCTATGGGGTAGATACTTATGTAGGCGATACCATGGTGGATACAAAAGCGGGACTGTCTGATACCAGCTATCAGGCAACAGGACTGTCTACAGCTACTGATTATACCTTTAAGGTATACGCTTATGATCCTACAGGAAATAAGACTCTGGGAGGAGAAGTGTCTGTGACAACCGCCGGAAAGCCGGATACAACTCCAATTGCCACCCCTTCTGACGCCGCTGTAAAGCTGAGCAATGCATTTTACCGTCATTGTCAGGGTACCTGGGATTCTGCAAAAGTGGATGACAGCAGAGTAAGAGGTTATCGTATTTATGCAAATGGTGAGCTTTTAAAGACCGTTTATAATTATCAGATTAAGAATGGCAACACAGTAGACGACATCAGCCTGCAGATTGGAAGACTGGAGCCGGGAATGGAAAATCAGGTTCAGATTGTGGCATTTACAGATGCCGGTCTGGAATATGAATATCCCGCAGCGACAGTGGAAACACTGGGCAATTACGATTACAAGTCTCCTCAGTGGCCGGCAGGTTCTCAGCTTGCCTATACAGTAAATGAGGACGGTTCCATTACTCTTACATGGCCGGATGCAGAGGATGATACAGAAATTTACGCATACCGGGTTTATGTAGACGGCGAAGGCGTTTACAGAAAAGACGGTGAGTATTTTAAGCCGGTAAATGAAACCTACACCACAAAGGAGAATTCCTACACTGTCAGCGGTCTTGATCTTGAAAGACAGCATACCTTTAAGGTAGAAGCTGGCGACCAGTGGTGGAAGTCAGCGCAGACAATGGGAACTTACAAGCAGATGGCAGATCATCACTGGTCTCTCACTGGTCCTGAAGCTGTGTATACACCACAGGATGTGGATAAGACAGTTCTTCTGGAACTGATTGAGCAGGCAGAAGGACTGAAAGATGCAGATTATACGCCGGAAAGCTGGGCTGCCCTTAATGAGGCTCTTAAAACAGCAAAAGAAACGGCGGCAAATGCCGATGCGGATCAGGTGGCAGTAAATACAGCCGCAGATGCTCTTCAGAGTGCAATTGACAGGCTGGTAAAGGCAGATGAAGAGGAAGAAAAGGCGGATAAGACAGAACTTCTGCAGGCAATCCAGGATGCGGCAGAGCTTACAGAGTCTGATTATACAGAGGACAGCTGGAACGTATTTGCAGATGCATTGGAGGCAGCGATGACTGTTTCTGAAAATGAGGATGCCAGCCAGGAAGAAGTAACAGCGGCTCTGGAAGCTTTGAAAGAAGCTTGGGACGGATTGATCCGGAAGCAGACCGATTCTTCTGACAGCAGTGACCGCCCATATACAGGACGGGGAGTTTCCAGAAGCAATGTAACCGGCAGTCCATGGAGCAGCCAGAACGGCAAATGGACTTATACGGAAAATGGCCAGATGATCACAGGACAGTGGGCAGAGCTTGAATGGAACGGTGCGAAATCCTGGTATTACTTTGGAGATGACGGGGTTATGCAGACTGGATGGCTTCAGTGGAACGGTGCCTGGTTCTTCCTTCATGACACAGCAGATGGAACAGGAGGGGCAATGTATACCGGCTGGCATGAAATTAACGGAAAATGGTATTATTTCAGCGATGTTTCAGATGGTATGAGAGGAAAACTTCTGACCAATACAACAACTCCAGACGGCTACCAGGTAGATGTAAACGGTGCCTGGATTCAGTAAGAAAAACAGCGCGGCGAAAAATTTCGCTGCGCTGCTTTTCTTTTTGAATTTAAACGCCATCTCCCTTCGTTTCATATCCCGCTGAAAAACTTTGGCCGGATTACTTGTGGTATAGGCCAAGGGATGTTAAAATTGCCAGAGAACCATAATTCAAAAGGCTTTCCGTTAAAGGGAAGGCTGGGGAAGGAGGCAGTTGACATGAGTCTGATCATAAAGAGAAGAGTGGAAATTCTGCTGCTGGCGGGAGCTGTTTTTATATTTGCCATTATTGGAGGCTATATGTTCCGGACAAAAGGGAGCAAACGCATCTATCCAATAGAGAATGTAACCTGGGCAGATCCAGTTTACTACAGACAGGATGATCCCCAATGGGCAGAAGATACATTGGGACAGTCCGAATATACCCTGGGGGAATCCGGCTGTCTCATTGCATGCATCGCTGCTGATTTGGAGATGGAGCTGTCAGACGGTCAGACAGAAAGACCTGACTGGGCTGGAGAACAGATAACGCCCGGCAGCCTGAATCAGAGGTTTACACAGCAGGGAGCGTACGATAAAGAAGGGAATCTTCTGTGGAACCGGATAAATGAAGCGGGAGAGATTCAGGCGGAAGCAGGAAGAAAGGTATCCTATAAACAGATAACAGAAG
This sequence comes from Candidatus Hungatella pullicola, assembly GCA_019114305.1. Classification (GTDB taxonomy): domain Bacteria; phylum Bacillota; class Clostridia; order Lachnospirales; family Lachnospiraceae; genus Hungatella_B; species Hungatella_B pullicola. The sequence goes on from DXFU01000084.1 coordinate 8,982, forward strand.
CTTTAAAAGAAAAAAATTATCCGATTGTCCGTGTAAGACGGAATGAAATTGGAAACTTTCATTATGTGCTGATTGTCAAGTCAGAAGGGGGGATGTTCTACTGTATGGACCCTCTCAAGGAAGAAGAAAAATTAGTTCCCCTGGAGGAATTTGGAAACAGAGTTTACGCTGTCCGTTATGTAGGAATTGCGGATGAAAAGAACGTCCAGGGAGACTGACAGATTTCATTGCTGACAGAAGATATGGAATCAAACATGCGTCAGAGGAACTTCATCCTCTGACGCCTGTTTTGTCTTGGGAGTCAGTTAGCGGCAGTAAGCAGCTGCATAAATGCCTGCCACCGCTCCATCAGCTACAGCGGTGGCAGCCTGACGAACCTGTTTGGCGCATATATCTCCCGCTGCGAAAACTCCGGGAAGAGAAGTTTCCATCTTCTCATTGACCAGGAGATAGCCGTTTTCCTGATTTAAACAGCCGCACAGCTGAGTATTGGGAACAGAACCGGCATACACAAAGATACCGCAGCCAGGATCGGACAGTACTGTTTTTTTGCCGGTTTCTTCCGAAGTGATTTCCAGAGTTTCTACCTGTGTCTCTCCTGTAATGGCTGTCAGTCTGGAGTTGAGAAGGAGACGGATATTTGGAGTATGCTTTACTTTTTCTGAGAACTCAGGGATCGCTCCCAGTTTGTTTTCAAAATGAATGATAGTTACCTGGGAGGCCAATGACGCAAGATAAAGAGCTTCTTTCACAGCCCCATCTGCGCCTCCCACCACATAAACGTGCTTTCCGGCAAAAGCAATACCGTCTTTTGCCGCGTTTAAATAAATGCCTTTTCCGGATAGTTTGGCATCACCTGGAATATTCAGGGTGACGGCGGTGGTTCCGGCTGCCAGAATTACCGCCTTGGCTTCATAGTTGTGATGATCGGTAACTACTTTTTTTGTTTCCCCTGTAAGCTCCAGTCCTTTTACCGTTTCATATACAATTTCAGCTCCGGCCCGCAGAGCCTGAGCCTTCATCCTTGCGGCAAAACTGGAACCGGTTTCCTGATCGGTAATAGCAGCGTAATGGGTAACGGCAGATACTTTTCCAATCATGCCGCCTACCTGATCCTTTTCAATTACAAGAGTTTTTTTTCCGCGGCTCACCCCATAGATGGCGGAGCTGATTCCAGCAGGACCGGCGCCTATCACAATAATATCGTACATATCTTTCCTCCGATTTGTTCTTGGAATTTTTCAGCTGAAATTTTCCAATCGTTTCTATTTCTTTTTGGCTTTTATTCTAAAAGGATTTATTGATAATGTAAAATGAAAATATATTATTTTTCGATAAATATTTTTGATAGATGATTGCCTAAATAACACTCATGTAAGGAATGGGTTCCTTTCGATCAGCCCACAAGGGGCAGGCTCCGGTACGCTTTTTATTGAGAAGAGAGTTTCACATGCTGTGTCAGACACCATAATTCCCTCTGTTTCCATTTCCCTGGAGACCGCCCTTTTTTCGCACTGCAGTGTCCTGAAAGCAGAAATAATCCGGCCGATGTCTGGATTGGGTATATTCAAACATAATGCCGTCGGAGTTAAAGGTCTGGCTGCTGATGACGGCAAGGCAGTTGTAGTCGTCTAATTCCAGATATTTTTCATCAATTTGGGTGGTAAGTTCAACTGTCATTTTCCTTTTGCTGGTGACAATGGTAATTCCCAGGGTGTTTTCCAGATAATCATAAATAGAAGAGGCGGCAATTTCCTCTGTTAAATCTTTTGCCACATCTTTTAAAAACATATTAATATCCAGAATCAGGGGCTTCCCGTCCAGATATCGGATCCGCTGAATATAATATAAGCTGCTACCTACAGGGAAACCGGAGCGCTGACTGATTCTTTCATCAGCAGTCAGTTCCATAAAACAGGCAACTTTTGTCGTAGCGTTTAAGTGATTCCTCTCCGCGGATTCCTGAAAGGATTCAATGCCTCCTATGGTAAATGCGGCCTGCTCCACAGGCTGAAAGATGACCCGGACTCCGATTCCATGGAGAGACTGGACATAACCTTCTGAGGCCAGAGAAGCCACTGCGCGGCGGATGGTATTTCTGGAACAGCCGTAAAGAATAACCAGATTTTTTTCCGATGGAAGAAGCTGCTGAAATTCGTATTCGCCAGATTCAATTTTATGTTTCAGATCTTTATAGATTTCTTCAAACTTTGCCTTAGGCACCAGACTCATCTCCCCATTGTGTTTTTTTTCACATTTAGGATATAGAAAATCAAGATAAAAGTCAATGGTTTCTAGAGAAATTTGATTGACATGTTTAAACGAGTGTGCTATAAATAAAGAAAGATGTTTAAACAAGTATATTGTTGGAGGGGTAATCATGGGTAAGTACACAGAAGATTCAAAAGAACTGCTCCGGCTGGTGGGAGGAAAGTCCAATATTGCGGCGGTATCCCACTGCATGACCAGAATGCGTTTTGTTCTGAACAAACCGGAGGAAGCAGATGTAGCTGCTATTGAGAACATGAAGGTGGTAAAGGGAAGCTTTACTCAGGCCGGACAGTTTCAGGTTATTATAGGAAACGATGTATCTGTTTTCTATAACGATTTTACTGAGGCAGCAGGAATTGAGGGCGTTTCCAAGGAAGCCGTGAAGAGCGCGGCAAAGAAAAATCAGAATGTCCTTCAGAGAGCCATATCAGTGATTGCAGAGATTTTTGCGCCTCTGATTCCGGCTATTATCGTTGGAGGCCTGATTTTAGGCTTTCGCAACTGTATTGACAGTTTGTACCTTTTTGAAAATGGAACAAAAACTCTGTGTGATATCAGTCAGTTCTGGAGCGGTGTTGACTCGTTTTTATGGCTTATCGGCGAGGCAGTGTTCCACGTGGGAATTCCAGTAGGCATCTGCTGGTCTGTTTCCAAGAAAATGGGGACAACTGAGATGCTTGGAATTGTACTTGGTTTGACTCTTGTATCCGGCCAGCTGCTGAACGCTTACAGTGTGGCCTCAACAGCGGCAGCAGATATTCCCAAATGGGATTTTGGATATTTTCAGGTAAATATGATCGGTTATCAGGCTCAGGTAATTCCTGCTATGCTGGCGGCATTTACGTTAGCCTACTTGGAGCGGTTCTTTAAGAAAATTACGCCTCAGGCCATTTCCATGATTGTGGTGCCGTTTTTCAGCCTTGTTTTGTCGGTAGTGGCGGCTCACTGGGTTCTGGGCCCCATTGGCTGGAAGATCGGTTCCGCCATTTCTTCCGTGGTTTATGCAGGAATTACAGGAAGCTTTAAGGTCGTATTTGCAGCGATTTTTGGATTTATTTACGCACCTTTGGTTATTACCGGACTTCATCATATGTCCAATGCAATTGATCTGCAGCTGATTGCTGACTATAAGGGGACCATGCTTTGGCCAATGATTGCTCTTTCCAATATTGCTCAGGGCTCTGCGGTACTTGCTATGATCGTTCTTCAGAAGAAAAACGCAAGAGCACAGGAAGTGAATGTTCCTGCCTGCATTTCCTGTTATTTGGGAGTTACTGAGCCTGCGATTTTTGGTGTAAACTTAAAAAATACTTTCCCATTTCTCTGCGGTATGATCGGTTCTGCTGTTGCAGCGGTTATTTCTGTATCTACAGGAACAACAGCCAATGCGGTAGGCGTAGGCGGAATTCCGGGAATTCTTTCTATTAAGCCTCAGTTTATGCTGAATTTTGCCATTGCAATGGTTGCGGCTATTGTAATTCCCTTCCTTTTGACCATGATGGTAGGAAGCAAAAAGCTTTCCCCAGCTGACAGAGGTCTGGCAGCAGAGAAAGCGCCGGCATCTGATGGGAAGAAGGAGACAGTGGAAGCTGTATCTGCTGCTGATAAAAAGGCAGCTTCAGCAGAAGGTTCCTCAAATGAAGAATTAAAAGCTTTCCTTACAGGAAAAGTGATTCCCATAGAGGAAGTGGGAGACGGTGTGTTCTCTGCCAAGATTCTAGGCGATGGAATTGCCATTGAACCGGAAAGTGATGTGGTTCTTGCGCCTGCGGCAGGAAGAATAAGCGCTTTGATGCAGGATTCCAAGCATGCAGTAGGAATGACTCTTCCAGGAGGACTGGAGGTTCTGATTCATGTGGGGCTGGATACGGTTCAGATGAACGGAGACGGATTTGAATATATGGTGGCAGAAGGAGAGGATGTAAAGGCCGGAGATCCTTTGATTCGGTTTGACAGAAATAAGATAAAAGCAGCAGGAAAAAGAGATGTTACCATTCTTGTTGTAACTGCCGCCAGCGGAGAGGGAAAGGTTTCTTTCCTTACAGGTATGAATGCGGAAGCGGGAAAGACAAAAGTGGCTGTGATTAATAATTAGGACTAGGAGGAATGGAAGATGAATCATTTTCAGGATAAGGTAATTTATCAGATTTATCCAAAATCTTTTATGGATACCAATGGAGATGGGATTGGCGATCTTCGTGGAGTGATTCAGAAGCTTGACTATTTAAAGTATCTTGGAGTGGATTACATCTGGCTCACACCGTTCTTCGTATCTCCTCAGAATGATAATGGCTACGATGTAGCGGATTATCTGGCTGTTGATCCCCTTTTTGGAACCATGGAAGACTGTGAAGAGCTGATTGATCAGGCGGATAAGAGGGGAATCGGCGTGATGCTGGATATGGTGTTTAATCATACCTCCACCTCTCATCAGTGGTTTCAGAAAGCCCTTTCAGGAGATCCCCAATATATGGATTACTATATTTTCCGGGACAGTCCTCAAGGACAGCCGCCCACCAATTGGGAGTCTAAATTTGGCGGAAATGCCTGGGAGTATGTGCCCTCTTTGAAAAAGTGGTATCTTCACCTTTTTGATGTTACTCAGGCAGATCTTAACTGGGAGAATCCAAATGTACGGGAAGAGCTTAAAAATGTGATCCGTTTCTGGAAAGAAAAGGGAGTCAAGGGTTTTCGGTTTGATGTGGTGAATCTGATTTCCAAGCCGGAGGTTTTTGAAGATGACCATCAAGGTGACGGAAGAAGATTTTATACCGATGGGCCTCATGTTCATGAATATCTGAAGGAACTGGTTCGGGATACGGGCATTGACCAGATGGTTACAGTGGGGGAAATGTCATCTACCACTTTGGATAATTGTATTCGCTACTCCAATCCGGAGGAAAAAGAACTGTCTATGTGCTTTAATTTCCATCATCTGAAGGTAGATTATAAAGACGGAAAGAAATGGGAGCTGATGGAGCCTGATCTGGCCGCTCTTAAAAAGATTTTTGCCACCTGGCAGGAAGGGATGGCAGAGAACAACGGCTGGAACGCTGTTTTCTGGTGCAATCACGATCAGCCCAGAATTGTTTCCAGACTGGGAGATGATAAAACCTATTGGAAGGAATCGGCAAAGATGCTGGCGGCCGCCGTTCATATGATGCGGGGAACTCCTTATATTTACCAGGGAGAGGAGATTGGAATGACGAATCCTCATTATGACCGTATCAGTCTTTATAAAGATGTGGAGAGCCTGAATTATTATGAGATTATGCTGGAACAGGGAAAGACAAAACAGCAGGCCCTGGAAATTCTGGAGGCCCGTTCCAGAGATAACAGCCGAACGCCAATGCAGTGGGATGGCAGTGATTTTGCAGGCTTTACTCAGGCAGAGCCATGGCTGTCCATTCCGGATAATCACAGGTATATCAATGTAGAATCAGAAAAAGAACAGGGGGATTCTATTCTTCAGTTTTACAGAAAACTGATTCAGCTGAGAAAAGAACATACTGCCATATCTCAGGGTACCATTGAATTTGTGGAGACGGACAGTGACGAAATCATGGCCTATTTCAGAGAATCCAAGGAGGAGAAGCTTTTGGTGGTATGCCATATGAAAGACGGCTGTCTCCCGTGGGAAGGATTGGAAGAGACAAAGGACTGGGACATTCTTCTGACCAATTATTCTCAGGAAAGCAGAGGAAACCTTCGGCCTTATGAAATGAGAATATACAGGAAAAAATATTGACTTTCAACGATCAGACTGGTAGGATAGAAACATAAAATCTGCCAGTGGATTTCAGACAGGCAAAAGTCCTTCGCCGATGGGCGGAGGACTTTTTGATTCCACATAAAATCGGCTGAATTGGAGGATAATAAGATGTTTCGTGAGATGAGAAGAAAAAAGCAGCTGCTGTCAGAAGAGGAAACCATTGAAATTTTAAAGAGAGGTACGGCGGGAGTGCTGTCTGTATATGGAGATGACGGGTATCCTTACGGGGTACCCTTAAGCTATGTGTATGATAATTCCAAACTGTATTTTCACTGCGCCAAAACAGGTCATAAGCTGGATGGAATCAAGAATCATTCCAAGGTTTCTTTCTGTGTGATTGATCAGGACCATGTTGTGCCCCATGAGTATACTACTTATTTTGCCAGCGTCATTGTATTTGGAAAGGCCAAGATCATGGAAAATGATGAGGAAAAACGCAGAGCCATTGAAACTCTGGCTCTTCGTTATCATCCCACAGACACCAAAGAACACAGGGAGGAAATGATTCAGCGGGAATATGGAATTATGACTATGGTGGAAGTGGATATTGAGCATATGACTGGAAAGAAGGCCATAGAACTGGTAAGAGAGGCGGAAAAAGGAAAAGCAGGGGATTGTTGTAAATAAAAAAAAATCCTGTTATAATACCCTCTGTAACGATTTTGGATACAAAAGGAGAGGGCTTTGAAACTGATAAACGACATACCAGACCGGTTTTGGGGACTATTTCGCTCCGTAAACCGGTCTGCTTATATTGAAGCACTTTTAAAAATCAACGAAGAATACGAATACAGCAATTACTTTTTGAGCCAGGAAATGTGCATCCAGATTCTGGCTGATTACTTTGCCAAAAGAAACTGTGTGATTTGGCGGGATGAGATGGAGGAGGAAAAGGATACCATGGATCCCCCGGCAACCAGAGTGCTTAACTGGCTGGTGAAGGCCGGCTGGCTTCGAAAAGTAGATGATTATGCCTCTATGACGGTCAATATTGTGATTCCTGACTATGCGGCCGTGATGATAGAGGCTTTTTTTAAGCTGACCAGCGAGGAAGAGGATGAGACTCAAATTTATATTCAGAATGTTTACGCCATCCTGTTTTCTTTGAAAAATGATCCAAGAGCCGGGGCAGGACTTCTTCATACTGCTCTTGTAAATACCAGGAAGCTGAATAAAACGCTTCAGGATATGCTCCACAATATGGACAAGTTTTTTGCCAGTCTTCTGGAGCAGAAGTCCTATGGAGATCTGCTGAGAGATCATCTGGAAGGCTATGTGGAGGAAATCGTGAAGAAAAAGTACCACATTCTTAAAACTTCCGACAACTTTTATCTGTATAAAAATGATATTAAAACCTGGATCAGCGCTATGCGGGAAGATGAACGCTGGCTTCTGGAAATCTGCAGAAAGAGCAAGGACTCCATAACCGTGGAGGAGGTTGAAGAAAAATTGGATCAGATTGAAAGAGGGTTTGACTATATAGAGCACAGGATTGCCAATCTGGACAGAGAACATTCCCGCTACATAAGGGCGACCGTAACCAGAATGAATTATCTGTTAAATCAGGAAGATAACATGAAGGGACTGGTAATACAGCTGCTGAACCGTCTTTCCAAGGAAGACGATCCGGAGGAAATGCTGAAGGAAGTAGGGGAGCGGATGAATCTGTCTCAAATGACCATTCTGTCAGAAAAATCTTTATATAAGAGAAAAAGGCCAAGAGTAAAATTTTCTGAGAATCTGGGGGCGGAAGCGGAGGAAGAGGAGCTGAGCGGCCAGGACATATTAAATCTCAATAAACTGAAAGCCAGATACTCCAAAGGTGAAATTGAGGAATTTATTGGAACTCGTATGATGAATGGGCGCATGGAGGTTACTGAGAATACGGTTACAAATGATGAGGAATTTGATAAGCTGATTCTGGCATATGACTATTCAACAAGAAGGAAAAGTCTGTACCAGGTGGAAAATCAGGACGCCAGGCTTATTGACAATGGGACATACCGTTATCCGGCCCTGGTGTTTGTAAGGAGGAATACATGAGATACGAAGAAATTCAGACAGAAGGTATGGGAATTTCCTACTATGACGGCTTATCCCAGGATGAGCGCAGGGAGGTGACGGATTCTATCCGTCTGCTTCTGCGCCAGACCTTTATTCTGGAACGGAAATTTGAAAAACGTACCGGCAGGTTTGTCTATAACCGAGAGTTTACCCAATGCAGCCGGCATCTGGAATTTATCCGCAGGTATTTCTCTATCAGCGGTGTGGAAGTGCTGGAAAACAGCCAGATGGGGATTATTTATATACAAGGGGAGGGAGTAGTGGGAGAAAAGCTTCCCCGTCTTGCCACTCTTTATCTGCTGGCACTGAAGCTGATTTATGACGAACAGATGTCTTCTGTTTCAACCAGCGTAAATATTTATACTACCTTGGGAGAGATTCATGAAAAACTGGGCAATTATCGGCTGTTTAAAAAGCAGCCGTCGCCTACGGATATTCGTAGAACGGTAACACTGCTGAAAAAGTATCAGATAATTGAGCCTTTGGAACTTTTGGAGGATCTGGAGGCGGGAAGCCGCCTGATTATTTATCCCTGTATTAATGTAGTGCTGTTGGGAGACGATGTCAGAGCGCTTCTGCAGTCTTTTGGAGATGGAGAGGAGAATGATGATGAACCGGAGATTTGAGGCCCTTTCCAGAATCTGTCTGAACAACTGGCATTATATTAACCGGAAAATCCTGTCTTTCCATCAGGATATTAACTTTTTTACCGGTCATTCGGGAAGCGGAAAATCAACTGTCATTGATGCCCTTCAGATTGTGCTTTATGCCAATACCGATGGAAGAGGATTTTTTAATAAAGCTGCGGCCGATGATTCAGACCGAAATTTGATTGAATATTTGAGAGGTATGGTGAATATTGGAGAGAACAATGAATTCGCCTATCTGAGAAACCAGAATTTTTCCAGCACCATTGTATTGGAACTGATGGATACGGAAACCAGAGAATGTCAGTGTGTGGGGATTGTGTTTGATGTGGATACTTCAACCAATGACATTGGGAGAAAGTTTTTCTGGCATAAAGGACCTTTGTGGGACAATGGATACCGAACAGACGTAAGGACCATGACTATGGAAGAGGTGGAGACGTATCTGAAGGAGAATTATACGAAAGAGGAATATTTTTCTACCTCCCACAATGAAAGATTCCGAAGGCTTTTGTATGAGTGTTATTTGGGCGGCCTGGATATGGAAAAATTCCCCCTGCTTTTTAAACGGGCTATTCCATTCCGCATGAATATTAAGCTGGAGGATTTTGTCAAAGAATACATTTGTACAGAGCAGGACATCCATATTGAGGATATGCAGGAAAGCGTTATGCAGTATGGACGAATGAGAAAGAAACTTGAGGATACTTACGAAGAAATCCGCAGACTGCAGAAACTTCAGGAAAAATTTTTGGAAGTAGAGGCAAAAGAGGAAGAGATCCGCAGACAAACTTATTTTACAAAAAAGATGGAAATTCTGGAGTTAAAGGCCAGAGGAGCCAATGTGGCAGACCGGATCCTGACGGCGCAGGAGGATGGCCAGAGACTGGAGGAAAAAAGGCGTCTGCTGGAAGAGGAGATCCGGAATTTAAGAGTGCAGGATGAGGAGCTTTTAAAGCAGATCTCTTCCACTGGCTATGAGGAAGTAAAAAACCAGCTGAATTCCCTGAGCCAGCTCATAGAGATACTTGGAAAAAGTGAGGCCAGCTGGCAGCAGACAGCAAAAGGCCTTAAGGTGTGGGCAGAGGAGGACACTACTTCCAACCAGACGATCTGGGATATGGAAGAGTTTGCCCAAAGAACCATTAGCCGGGATAAGCTGGAAAGACTGAAACGTTCCATTGGGGAGATGAGAAAGGAAGCGGAAGGACAAAAAAGTGAGGCTGCCGGCGTAATCAGAGAGCTGAAGCGCCGGGAACAGCAGCTGAACGATGAGCTGGATCAATTGAAAGCCGGAAATAAGGCCTATCCCAAGCAGGTGGAGAGAGCCAAAGCTTATATTCAAAGCCGGCTTTTGGAAGAAACAGGGAAGGCTGTGGAAGTCTGGGTGCTGGCCGATCTGCTGGAGGTGGAGAATGATCAGTGGCGGAACGCAGTGGAGGGCTATCTGGGCGGTCAGAAACTGTCTTTGGTAGTGGAACCTGCCTATGCCAGGAGAGCCATGGAACTATACGGGGAGCTGGATAAAAAAGAGTACTGGAGCGTGGCTGTTCTGGATACGGAGAAGGCTGGAGAGGGAGATTTTTCCGTGATGGAAGGGGCTCTCAGTCAAGAAGTGTCTGTCCGCCGTTCATTCCTTCAGCCTGTTATTGATCTTTTACTGGGAAAAGTTATTAAATGCCGTTCAGTAGAAGAACTGAGAAAGCAGAAGATAGGTGTTACACCAGAAGGGATTTTGTATCATTCCTTCCGGATCCAGCATATAAATCCGGATTATTATACCAAAATGGCCTATATTGGAAAAGACAGTGTCCGCAGCCGAATCCGGATTCTGGAAAAGGCAATTGCCAGGACCCGGGAGGAGAGGCTGCCCAAGGAACAGCTTGTCAAAGACTGTGACCGGATTCTTTCCATGGAAAGTCTGAGCCAGGATACTGCTGTTTACATGGGCTGGAAAAGTGATATGGAGGAGAAGCAGAAAAGAGAGAAGGAAAAAATCCGGCTGGAGCGCAAGCTGGACAAACTGAGAGAGCAGAATATTGACCAGCTGAATGAAGAGAGAGCCGCAATCGGTCATCAGACAGAAGGAAAGCGGAAAGAGCAGGAGACTACAGCAAGGCTTCTGTATCAGACTCAGAATACCTGTCAGGCCTTTAAACAGGATATGGTGCAGATTCAGGAATCCCTTACATGGAAGGAAAAGGAATTTGAGCTGGATGCAGAACTGGATGCAGAACTTTCCTCTTATCTGGAAAAACAAAAATCCCCACGGTACGACAAAATCCGCGATTCCTTTGAAGCAAAGGCACAGAAGGCCAAAGAAGCCAGAGACCAGGCGTTTCAGCAGCTGACAGATGCCAGAGGAGAGTATGCAAGAAATTATCCAAACAGGAACTTTTCTCTCAGTGTCAGAGATAACAGAGAATATGATCAGCTTTTGGAAAAGCTTCGGTGCGGCAATCTGGAGGAATACAGAAGGATTGCGGGAGAACAGGCCAGATCTGCGGTGGAACATTTTAAGGATGATTTTATCTATAAAATCCGCAGCGCCATTAAAGAGGCATTGCTGAGAAAAGATGAGCTGAACCGGATTATCAGCCGTCTGGATTTCGGCAAGGATAAATACCAGTTTGTGATTGGACGAAACCGGGGAGAAGATGGAAAGTATTTTGATATGTTTATGGATGATTCCCTGGAAATTAATCCTTCTCAGTTGGAACAGTCCTGTGACAATCAGATGAATCTGTTTACCATGGACCATGAAAATCATTACGGAGAGCTGATGAATGAGCTGATCGGCATTTTTATTCCTCCGGAAAACGCTACGGCCCAGCAGCTGGAGGAGGCAAAGAGGAATATGGCAAAGTATGCGGATTACCGCACTTATCTATCCTTCGATATGCAGCAGCTGATCCAGAATCAAGATGAAGTAATCAAAATCCGTCTCAGCAAAATGATTAAGAAAAATTCCGGAGGAGAGGGGCAGAATCCTTTGTATGTGGCTCTTCTTGCCAGTTTTGCCCAGGCTTATAAAATCAGTTCTAACCCTAGGATTCAGAGGAATCCTACGATTCGGCTGGTGGTTCTGGATGAGGCCTTTTCCAAAATGGATGGGGAAAAGGTTGCCAGCTGTATTGAGCTGATTCGGGGACTTGGCTTCCAGGCTATTATCAGTGCAACCAATGACAAGATACAAAACTACGTGGAAAATGTGGATAAAACCTTTGTGTTTGCCAATCCCAATAAAAAATCCATATCCATCCAGGAATTTGAGAAGGAAGGCTTCCAGGGACTGATGAAGGAACTGGAGGAGTAGAAGATTAGGGGCTGATTTGGAAGCGGTTTCCGGCAAAGTTTGCCGGTCTGCGGATAAGCCAGGAATTTGATCAGAAGAAGCGTGCAAACATATAAAATCGAACAAATGTTTGAAAATACATTGCCATTGGCAGGCGGATATGTTATGATAGGTGCAGAAGCTGATCTGTGACTTCCGTATCTTCGGAGATCTGCAGCTGTTTGATTTTGAATGATTTTACACCCAGATATTAGGAGGGACCGGCTTATGATTTGGATTTTCAACTCCGCCAGCATTTATATTGGGACCGATAGAGAGCGGTTTCAGGTTATCCGAAATTACCTGGATCAGGAGCATATTTCTTATAAGTATAAGGTAAGGAACCGTTTGGGACAGTGGATCGGAAGGGGAACACTAAGAAGTGCCCGAGGAAGTTTGGGGAATTCAGCTGAAAACATGTATGAATACGAAATTTTGGTCAATAAGAAAGATGTGCAAAGAATTAACATATAGAAAACATACAGCTGACAAAAGAGGATTCTTCGCAGCTGCATTTTTTTGAAAGAATGGAGAGCAAAGCGTTGTTATGGCTAAACAATATATTAAAATAAGAGGCGCAAATGAGCACAATTTGAAAAATATTTCTGTTGATATTCCCAGAAATGAGTTGGTTGTTTTAACAGGGCTCAGCGGATCTGGTAAATCTTCCCTGGCTTTTGATACCATTTATGCTGAAGGGCAGAGACGATATATGGAATCTCTCTCCTCCTATGCCCGTCAGTTTCTGGGGCAGATGGAAAAACCGGATGTGGAGAGTATTGAGGGACTTTCCCCTGCCATCTCCATTGACCAGAAGTCAACCAACCGCAATCCGCGTTCTACGGTGGGGACCGTAACAGAGATCTATGATTATATGAGACTTTTATACGCCAGAGTGGGAATCCCCCATTGTCCCAAATGCGGAAGAGAGATTAAGAAGCAGACTGTTGATCAGATGGTAGATCAGATTATGGAACTTCCGGAGAGAACAAGAATTCAGCTGCTGGCTCCTGTGGTCCGAGGAAGGAAGGGAGAGCATGCAAAGGTTCTGGAACAGGCCAGAAAAAGCGGATATGTCCGAGTACGAATTGACGGCAATCTTTACCAGCTGTCAGAGGAGATTAAGCTGGAGAAAAATATTAAGCATACCATAGAAATTGTGGTGGATCGCCTTTCTGTGCGGGAGGGAATTGAGAAGCGTCTGACGGATTCCATTGAGACAGTGATGGCCCTTTCCAATGGATTAATGACAGTGGATGTGATTGAAGGACAGCCTATTAATTTCAGTCAGAGCTTTGCCTGCCCTGACTGCGGCATCAGTGTTGACGAGGTGGAGCCAAGAAGTTTTTCTTTCAATAATCCTTTTGGTGCCTGTCCGGAGTGTTTTGGTCTGGGGTATAAGATGGAGTTTGACGAGGATCTGATGATTCCCGACAAGAGTCTTAGCATAGATGAAGGGGCTATTACAGTGCTGGGCTGGCAGTCCTGTACGGATAAGGGAAGCTATACCAGAGCGATTCTTGAGGCTCTGGCCAGAGAATATGATTTCCGTCTGGATACCCCATTCCAGGATTATCCTAAGGAGATTCACGACATTCTTATTTACGGAACCAAAGGCCGGGAGGTGAAAGTCCATTATAAAGGCCAGAGAGGGGAAGGTGTCTACGACGTGGCCTTTGAAGGCCTGATTCAGAATGTAAACCGCAGGTACAGAGAAACTTATTCCGAGACTACCAAGGCCGAGTATGAAACCTTTATGAGAATTACCCCCTGTCCTGCCTGTCATGGAATGAGACTGAAGAAGGAATCTTTGGCAGTTACAGTGGGGGATAAGAATATTTTCGAAGCTACCAATATGTCCATTGTGAAATTCAGAGAGTTTCTGGATCAGCTGAAGCTGACTCCCATGCAGCATGCCATTGGAGATCAGATCCTGAAGGAGATCCGGGCCAGAGTTACCTTTTTGATTGATGTGGGTTTGGATTATTTGGCATTGACAAGGGCCACAGGAACTTTGTCCGGCGGAGAGGCTCAGAGAATCCGTCTTGCCACCCAGATTGGCTCGGGACTGGTGGGAGTTGCATACATTCTTGACGAGCCCAGTATCGGACTGCATCAGAGAGATAATGACAAACTGCTGAAAACTCTGCTCCATCTCCGGGATTTGGGAAACAGCGTTCTGGTGGTGGAACATGACGAGGATACCATGCTGGCAGCTGACTGTATTGTGGATATTGGACCGGGAGCAGGAGAACACGGCGGACAGGTAGTGGCTGTGGGGACTGCCAAGCAGATTATGAAGTGCAGGGATTCCATTACAGGGGCATATTTAAGCGGAAGGATTCAGATACCGGTGCCAAAGGAAAGAAGAAAGCCCGCGGGGTATATTACAGTACGGGGGGCAGCGGAGAATAATCTGAAAAATATTGATGTTGCATTTCCGCTGGGGGTTATGACCTGTGTGACAGGAGTGTCTGGGTCAGGAAAAAGCTCTCTGGTCAATGAGATATTATATAAAGCTTTGGCAAAGAAGCTGAACCGAGCCAGAACCATACCAGGAAAACACCGCTGTATCGAAGGGGCAGAGCAGCTGGATAAGATTATCGACATTGATCAGTCTCCCATTGGCCGTACACCCCGTTCTAATCCAGCTACCTATACAGGGGTTTTCGATTTGATTCGTGATCTTTTTGCCTCCACTGCTGACGCTAAGGCCAAGGGATACTCCAAAGGACGATTCAGCTTTAATGTAAAAGGAGGCCGATGCGAGGCCTGCAGCGGCGACGGTATAATTAAGATTGAGATGCATTTTCTTCCGGATGTGTACGTTCCCTGCGAAGTGTGCGGCGGAAAGAGATACAACAGAGAGACTCTGGAAGTAAAATATAAGGGAAAGAGTATTTATGATGTGCTGAACATGACTGTGGAGGAGGCGCTGAAGTTCTTTGAAAATGTGCCGTCCATAGCCAGAAAAATTAAAACCTTATATGACGTTGGATTGTCCTATATTCGTCTGGGCCAGCCATCCACAGAATTATCCGGAGGCGAGGCTCAGAGAATTAAGCTTGCCACAGAGTTAAGCAAGAGGGGAACCGGAAAGACCATCTATGTACTGGATGAGCCCACCACCGGCCTTCATTTTGCAGATGTCCATAAGCTTATTGAAATTCTGAGAAAACTGTCAGAAGGCGGAAATACAGTCGTGGTGATTGAACACAACCTGGATGTAATAAGAACTGCCGATTATATTATAGATATCGGTCCCGAGGGCGGAGATGGCGGCGGAACTGTAATCGCCCAGGGTACTCCTGAGGAGGTGGCACAAAATCCTGCCTCCTATACGGGAAAGTATGTGAAAAAATATCTGGAACAGAAAAACAATTGGGAAGAATGACAAAAGGTCAGAGAAGAGAGGAGTAAGTACCTCTTTCTTCTCTGACCTTTTGTCTGGTACAAGAAAAGTCATGGCTGCAGTGGAAAGCCAGATATTCCCCAAGTAAAAATAACCGGGAAGAAGACAAATAAAAAAGCCATATATTAAAATAAAAGACCATGTAAAGAAAGAAAAAGAAACAAAGTAAAATAAAAATAGAGCAAAAGTAAAAAATATGTAAATCTTATTGACAAATATTGTTGAAATATGCTATATAGGAAAGGGACAGAAGAGAAAAAGAAAAACCAACATGGTTTATTATTTTGCTACATGGCATATTAAAAGGAAGTGAGAAGTCTGAAAAAAGAATTTATAGCAGAGTATAAAAAAATAGCTGATGATATTATGGCAGACATTAAAAGAGGAGTATATAAGCCGGGAGATCAGATACAGGGACAGAATTACTATGCAGAAAAGTTCCAGGCCAGCAGGACTACAGTTCGCAACGCGATTTCTCAGCTGATCAATCAGGGAGTGTTGGAGGCTTCCAAGGGAAAAGGAACCTTTGTAAAACGTACCTATTCCCCTGACGGCGAAAAAAAACCTTCAAACAGAAGATTTTTGGTGGTTGAAATAAAGAACGAGGAAGCTGATAAGACTGTGGCAGCTGCTTTGGAAATTGAGCCGGGAGAACCAGTGGTGAGAATTGAGAGAGTTCGTATAGTAGATAATGCGGCAGAAAATTATCAGATCAGCTATATTGCCAGAAATTTAGTTAAAGAGGTGGATTTTACCCAGGAAGACATGGAAACAGGCTCCATTTACCATTACTTGTCTAATGTTGGCAACCTGTTGCCGCAGTATTCAGATGAGAATATTTATGCGGTAGAATGTCCGGAACATGTGGCAGAGTATTTTCATGTGAAAAGAAAAACTCCTATTCTGCTTATACATAGGGTGACTCACAGCATGGATGGCATTGTTATGGAGTATTGTTTGGATTATCTGGGACCCAGCGCCAATGGTTTAAGGATACGAAGATAGTATAGGCAGAAGGAGGGATGGAATGAACATAAAACTGGTAGTAAGCGATATTGATGGGACGCTGATTGGAAGTGACAGACAGATTAAGCCTGTGATTGATGAAATAGGAAACCTGATTAAAGAAAAAAACATTCCATTTACAATGGCAAGCGGACGGATCCCTGCCAGAATTGGCCAGCTTAAGGAGCGTCTCGGCGTTACTCTTCCAGTAATCGGCTGCAATGGAGGCTGTGCTGTAAAAGGAGAAGAATTTTTGTGGAATGATTTTATTCCTGTAAGGTTCTTAAGACCTGCAATAGAAAAGGCGGATAAACTGGGAATGTCTGTGGTATTTACTGACGGAGTGAAAGAATTCGCTTATCGCAAAACAGAGTGGATCAGAGATCTGATGGAGACCTACAATCGTTATGACGGTGTTTTTGTTCCTCAGGGAAAAGAATGGGAAGAAATCCGCGTTCAAAAAGTGTTGATTGCGGATGCTCCTTCTTTGGAGGTTCAGCAGCAGGTGACAAAAGAATTAGTGCCGTTTCTGAATAAAATGAAGGTAGTGGAGTATCCAGATGGAACACTGGATATAATGGCCAAGACCGCTGACAAGGGAGAAGCCGTCAGAAGGCTGGCCGAATATCTTCATATTGAAAGAGAAGAAGTAATGGCTATAGGGGATCACGAGAATGACATTGGTATGATCCGGTTCGCTGGAGTGGGAGTGGCAGTTGCTAACGCAACGCCGTCGCTGAAAGATAAGGCGGATTACGTGTGCGCCAGAGAGATGGCAGAAGGAGTTTTAGAAGCTTTAAAACTGTATTTTAAATAAAGAAGGATTAGAAGTATGAAGAAAAAATGGTCAATTGAACCGTACCTGTGGCTGCTTCCTGCAATGGTTCTGTTTGCAGTGTTTACTTTTTATCCATTTCTCAGGACCTGTTATATGAGTCTCCATATTGTGAATACAATGGGAGAAATTAAACGGTTTGTAGGTTTGGAGAATTATTTTTATATTTTGAAGGATAAAAATTTTATTCAGTCAATTATCAATACATTTGTGTATGTAATTATTTCAGTTCCTATTGCCAATATTCTAGGATTGATTCTGGCGCTTCTGGCAAATAAAAAGAGAAAACTGTCTCGGATTTATGAAGTGCTTTTTTCTCTTCCCATGGCTATGTCAATGTCCGTGTCCGCTATTATTTTCCAGTTGATGTATAATCCATCCTTTGGCGTGATTAATTATATCACTGGACTGGATATCAACTGGCTGAATGATGAAAGATACGCTATGCTGGCTATCTCTATTATTTCTATATGGATGTCCGCCGGATATGGTTTTTTGTTTATGCTTTCGGCAGTAAGAAATATTCCGGAAGAAATCATTGAAAGCGCAGAGCTTGAGGGAGCAGGGCCGCTGCAGAAATGCAGGTATATTTACATACCGCTTACTTCCTCTACTATGTTTTTTCTGATCTGCACCAGTCTGGCCAGCTCTATGATGATGACGGCATTGGTTAATGTGCTGACAGAGGGAGGTCCATTTGGTTCCACCCAGACTATTATTTACTATATGTATAACCAATTTGCCGTAGGCGGAAACTATACCAACGCCTTTCCAGCAGCTGTTATCGGCTTTCTGCTTTCAGCAGCTGTTATGGGAATCAGCTTTCTGTTTGAGAAAAGGGGGGTATATTATCAATGAAACGAGACATCAAAGACAGCGTCTATCAGCTGGCTATGATACTGATAGGAATCGTTATGGTATTTCCTATTTTATACGCCCTGTCTCTTTCTTTTATGCGGCCGGATTCTATTTTGTCCTCCCAGCCTAAACTGATCAGCAAAGATTTTTACTTTCAAAATTATGTAAAAGAGGTTACAACAACGCTTTTAGGAAGATATACGGTAAATTCTTTTATTGTAGCCGGAATATCAAGTTTGTTCAGACTTCTAATTGCCAGTATGGCGGCATTTGCATTTGCATTTTTTGAGTTTCCGCTGAAAAAGGTATTGTTTGCGCTTACGCTTTCTACGCTGATGATTCCCCCGGATGTTCTGGTAGTGACCAACTATATTACGGTCTCCAATATGGGGCTTTTGAATACTTATGCTGGAATGTGCACAGTATATTTAGTTTCAGCTATGAATATTTTTCTGTTTCGTCAGCATTTTCTCAGCTTTTCCAAAGATCTGAAAGAGGCGGCTCATATTGATGGATGCGGCAATGTGAGGTTTTATACAAGGATTCTCATTCCAACCAGCAAACCAATTATGGTAACAGTTTTTATTTCTTCCTTTATCAGTGTCTGGAATCAGTATTTATGGCCTATGGTTATTACAAACAGGGATGAAATGAGAACTGTCCAGGTGGGAGTAGCCATGCTGAAATTTCCTGAAGGAACAGCCTACGGTCCTTTAATGGCTGGAGCAGTTATCGCGCTGCTTCCAACAGTACTTTTATTTATATTGTTCCAGAAAAAAATAGTAGGCGGTATGCTTACAGGATCTGTAAAGGGTTAAAGAAAGGAAAAAAACTATGAAAAAAACAAAATTATTTGCAGCAGCATTGTGTACGGCTATGGTTTTGTCAGGCTGCCAGAGCCAGACAGAGGACATTGAAAGTACGGAAACAGGAGCTTTGGAGTCGGACAATGGAGTGGTTGAGATAGAGTTTTGGCATTCCATCAGCGGCGATTTGGCTTCAAAACTGGAAGAAATGACAGATAATTTTAATAATACCATCGGAAAAGAGAAAAATATAAAAGTAAATACTGTGTTCCAGGATTGGCCTGGTACAGATAAGCTGGTAACCGTTATGCAGGCGGGAGATATTGAAAATCATCCGGATGTCATACAGATTTATGGAGAAAATATGAATATTGTAAGAGATTACGATCGGATGGTATGGGTAGAGGACTACATGAATCGGGAGGATTCCACTGTAAAGAAGGAGGATCTGGTGCCAAATGCAGCCAATGCTTTTGCCATTGACGGAAAAATGATGGGCGCTCCCCTTACCCTTTCTACTTTGCTTTTGTATTATAATCAGGACATGTTTGACGAAGCGGGAATCACAGATCCTCCTGCAACCATTGGGCAACTGGCCGATGATGTGGAAAAACTTACTAAGGAGGAAAATGGAGAGATTCAGGTCTATGGCCTTAATGTAAGGCCTGACAGCTATGAGCTTAACAGCTGGATCGGCGGCCAGGGAGAAATTTCTTATTTTGGAAATAATGAGAGCGGCCATAAAGCGCCTATGACTGAGGTGACAATTGGAACAGACGGCACTTTGGATCGTTTCCTTACGGAATGGGAAAAGGTTATCCAGACTGGAGGACTGAAATATCAGCTGGATAATATGAATGAGGAGTTTGCTGCAGGACAGCATGCTATGGTTATTATGTCAAGTGCCAGAATTCAAATTATAAAGGATCTTGTGGGAGATAAGTTTAACTGGAATGTAGTGGCTCTGCCAAAGGTTTCAGAATCTGATAAAGGAGGAGCATCTGTAAGCGGAGGCGGTTTGTTTATGATTGATAAGGATAATCCGGAAAAACTAGAGGCAGCCTGGGAATTTGTACAGTACTGTTTATCTCCGGAAACACAGCTGTTCTGGAGCCAGAATACAGGATACATTCCCGTAAATGAGAAGACCTATGAGATGCCTGAAATGCAGGAATTTCTGGAGCAGTCTCCGTGGCTGAATACAGCCATTGAGCAGGTAAGGAATTCTGATCCTCGTCTTCAGGAGCCTTACTATCCTAATGCGGGACAGATTAAGACAGTAGTTCAGGAGGCTCTTATGAAGTTTGCTGATGGAAGTCTGAATAAAGAGCAGACAGAAGAAGAAATTCTTTCTGGCTGTGAGGCGGCTATAGCAGATTATTACAGAGCAAATCCGTTGGAGTAGTATGGAGAAGTTAAAAAAGAAAGTAATTATTGACTGTGACCCCGGAGCGGATGACGGGCTGGCATTGATGCTGGCCCTTCATTGTCCGGAATTGGATATACGGGCAGTTACAGTGGTGGCTGGAAACCGTAATGTAGACGTATGTGTCAAAAACGCTTTAAAGATATTGGAACACTATGGACGGGGAGATATTCCTGTTTATAAAGGTACAGGCAATCCCCTTATGAAAACCCTCCCGCAGGATGATGTTTATTCTGGAAAAGACGGAATGGCTGAGGTGTTTCTTCCATACGGCGGTGCAGAGCCTGCAAATGGAAAAGCGGTCAGAAAAATAGAGGAATTGGCAGAAGAACAGCCAGGAGAGATTCATATTATATCCATTGCTCCAATGACTAATATTGCTTTGGCTATTTTAGGTGAACCTGAAATAAAAGAGAAAATTGCATCGATTATTACCATTAACGGATGTTATGGGGTTGCCAGATCAGGACAGTTTCGTTCAAGAACAGAGTGGAATGTGTATGTGGATCCAGATGCCGCGAAAATTGTTTTGGAATCTGGGATACCTGTTTATGCTATGGGGGTAGATGTAACGGAACAGATTCCACAAGATTTATATTCCAGGCTGCTGTGCAGCAGTGAAAAGGGATCCATGCATTGGCACTATTTGGAAGCTGCAGGCAATTTCCTGAGGGGCAGAGGGTTAAATCCGGCGGGACTATTTGTGGACGTTATGGCAGTGGCCTGGGCCTGTGATGAGAGTATGGCCAAGTTTGCGGAGGGAAAGGTTCTGGTGGAACGATTTGGAGAGGTTTCCAGCGGAAGAACTGTATTTGACCAAAGCGGAAATATTAATAATAAATCCAGGCTTTTTGCTGCATACGAATATGATTTTGAAAAATTGCGAAAGTTGTTAATAGAAAGGGTTTTTAAATGAGATTATCTACATCAACGAATATTCTCTATGAGAGACCAGGGAAAAGAACAGTTCCTCTGGAGGAAACCCTTGTCAGAGTCTCAAAAGCAGGGTTCCGTGTATTTGATATGTGTTTTTACGATTGGGTAGGGCCAGAGTCTCCCTTTCTTTCTCCTAAGTGGGAGTATTGGTGTGAAAAAATCAGAGAAAAATCAGAACAATTAGGAGTGGAATTTGGCCAGTGTCATGCCCATTTTTTCAGCTTTCTGGATGAACAGCTGTCGGAAGAACAATGGGAGTATGAATATCGGCTGGTTGTCCGTTCTATGGACTTTTGTTCCAGGCTCGGATCCAGGGTATGCGTGACTCATCCAGATACGGTAAAGGGATTAACAGAGTACAGAAAAAGATCTTTGGAGGCTAATCGGAGATATTTCAATAAATTGCTGGAGGATACGGAAAAACTGGGAATTTCCATTGCGGTGGAAAATATGTGTGACTATTCGGTTTCTCCAAAGCGAAAATATACTTCATATCCGGAGGAACTGGTAGAGTTGGTAGACTCCATTGGAAGCAGCAGACTGGGAATTTGCTGGGAT
>DXFU01000085.1 GCA_019114305.1 Candidatus Hungatella pullicola
TCATTCATATTACTAAATCCGGACAGTTCCTGGGAAGAGCCGGTTGCTCCCCAAAAGGTCAGCGATACATCACTCCCAATCGTCAAGGTAACGTACTGGCTGTCATCACTGTTATTCACATACGTATATTCCCCCGGTATCTGCGGAATTGCATATTCATCGTTGATTGCCAATCCTCTTGCACTATAATCACTTCCCTCGTCTGCTAGTTCTTCGTAAGATTGGATTGTCCTTATATTCGCTTTTTGAATCTCTGTTAAAACAGAATCATCGAATTGGTCAGATGGGATTGTCCCCTGATACCATGGCTTGCTATTAAAATAGTCAACTAGGTCCTGTGAGGTAAACATTCTTCCATATGCAGCATAAATTTCATTCCGGGCAATCCGCAGTTCTTCTTTCGATAAACCCATGCAGTCTGCATCGGTAAGGGCCACATAATAGCTCTTCCAGAGAAGGATGGAATCCTGATATGGATTATCTGTCTCTATCTGCTCTGCCATTGTTTCCGGTTCTACTGATGTTTCTTCTGCCGCTTCTTCCCCCATTAAATCCGCATATCTCGCTGTAATGCTGAATACTTCCGATTCGTAATCTCCCAGCGCTCGCGTCAATTCCACGACTCCAGAATATTCCCCGTAAACCGTCAGCACATCTCCCTCCATCACTCGGAAAGGAGATTCTTCCTCACGTTCATCAAAAATATAGTATTCATTCCCCTGAGCATCATATCCTCTGAAATCACCATCAATTACCTGCTCTACCTGCATTTCCAGCTTTATCTTTTCTCCCAGATGTTCCTGCTCATAACGGAAATATTCCCGATAGTCAAAATCCTGGCACTCAGCTTTGTAAGCCGCCATGACTTCATCTGCTGAATTTTCCCCACTCTCAGCTGCTGCAGAAGCCAACTCCTCCTCTTCTCCATCTGAGTCAATTTCTTCTATCTGGCTCTCCGTTTCAGCTGCTGCAGAATCTTCCTGGCTGTCCCCTGAGGTCAAAAATGCCACCGCCAGTATAAGTACCACGAATGCAATGGCACCTCCCCATAAAATCGGGACCCAATTCCGGTCCTTATATTTTTCCCCCTGGAACTGTTGAAGATTAATTTCTGCTTCCGGGTAAGGGATATTCATACACCCGGATTCCATCCCACTTGCACCCGAAGTCTTTTTCTGCTGGACATTGCATTTGATGATAGTTTTCAGCTTCTTAAAGCTGAACGAACGATATTCATAGTATTTATCGTACTTCGTATCATGAATCCAAATGACATTGCGGTCATTCACATTAAAGGGCCCTGTCTTTCTGCCCGTATAACAGGTTATTTCAAATCTCTCGTCTTTTGACAAAAGCTTCTTTTCTCTAATTAAGCCTCCCTTCACTGTCGTATAAACCTGGTCTGCCTCCTGATCCGTAGTCGTCTGTGCAATAAATAGCCGGCAAAGCAAATTAACCATCTGATTCAGGTCCACATCTCTTGTTTCCATTTGCCTCCCGGTCAATTTATTCATTACCTTATCGCCCAGTTTCATCCATGCTCTCCTCCTTTTTCCCCTCTCGGCTCTTTATCATCATTTCATACAACCTGGCAATTACAATCCACAAAATCTTAATCCTGTCTCACCTCTATTTCCCACTGCCTTTGCTAAATAAGTATAAAACCACCAATACGGCAATGATGACTGCTACATACCAGAATTCGCGTATGACCATCATCAAAATAAATCCCCCGACCACACAGCCCATGATTTCCATCAAACAGCCTCGTCCCAAATCGAAATACATCACATTGAAAAGCTTATGGTATAAAAACCATACAATCAATGTGCAGACTACTAATAAAAAACCATCCATTTTTTCATATACCTCTTTTGTAATTTATTCTAAAACTATAAAAATTATAGTTTTAGATAATTATATAGTAAAAAGTTGCATATTACAATATCCAAATAAGAATTTAGAAATAGGGAGAATACATGCAGGACTTAAATTTTGAAGAAATTGGAAAAATCCTCCGCGCCAGCCGTATTGAGCACCACTATACCCAGGAATACGTTGCTGACCAAATTGATGTAAATGTTTCCCACATCAGCAACATTGAGAATAACCGGGTAAAGGTATCTCTTACTACACTGGTAGCCATCTGCAACGTACTGAATCTGACCGTTGACTATGTTCTTAAAAGCGAATATACTGCTTCAGATTCCATTGATCGCGAAATTCTAAAGGAACTGGCTGCCTGCTCTCCTGAGAAAAAAGAGAAGATTCTGAAAATTATCCGAATTATATAAAGTGAAGCCTCCCTGTTGTACCATCAAACCAGAGAGGCTTTTTCGCAGCTTTTATTTACTTTTCTTCTGGTTCTCCTGCCGTTTTTCCCTCAGCTTGTCCTCAGCAAAATCCAACAACTCCTTCCCATACCAGAACTCCTGCCATTCTCCATCCGCTTCATAAACATACGGGTCATCATATTCCAGCAGATTCCGTTTCATGTACTCCACCGCTTCCTCCAATCGTTTAAATCCCTTGTAGCAGCTTCCCGAATAACCACTCACATATCGCTGACACAACGTCCAACTATCCGTAATTCCCTTCTTAAATCCCTGGATAATAACATAATATCTATATCTTGCTTTTTTCATCGCAGCCCTCTCATCTCTACAAAAGCTTCCATGAGCCGATTAAACAGCTGCATTCGTATCCTGTTCTCCTTACCACTGGTATCGAACTTCTTTCCGGTCCTGCAGCTGACCATGCTTACCACAAAATGAATATGAAAGTGTCGGCCAGATTTTCCCGGACCATGCACGGCATAAATTACCGGATATCTTCTGTTCCAGTAGTGATAGCTAAGCCAATAGGCCAACTCATCCATATCCTCCGGGCTCATTCGTCTCGCATACTCATAAGGAATCTCCATCTGTTCGTGATACGCCTGCCGTCTGCAGCCCTTTCGCGGTGCTTTGTATGCACCATATATGCCTTTGAACTGTTCAATCGCCAATTCTATTGAGTCACTGATAGATACCCCGTGACCGCCATAACAAATACAATCCTCCAGATTTTTCTTACAGTTTCCGGTTCTGGTTACGTAATGAATCAAATTCGCCACTTCATGATTGCTGTCGAACGACTGCTTTCCAACCAGCAGATAGTTCCTGTCTCTCATCTGTTTTTTCTCCTCCTTCTCTGCTCCTCTTCCCGCTCCTCTAAAATACTGCAGGCCGTATCAATCAACTTCCAGGTTGCTCCCCGTTCTGATCCCAGAGAACCGAGGTACTCATCCACTGCCTCATCCACAAGTTCTCCAACACTTATGCCCAGTACCTGCGCACACTTCCCCAACTGTTTCTTACGCGCCGGCTTCACTCTAAATCCTACGTGTTCCGAACGTTTTTCACTTGGTTTCTTCCTTAATGCTGGCATATTCCAACACCTCCAAAAATGTTATTAACTGATACTAATTGATATCAATTACTCACATGTTATAGAGTCATAAAAATATACAGAATCCTGCCAACCCCCAAAGACTCGTAACCACTATTTAACAAGTACGTATATTTGAACCTCTTTATATGCTAAAAGCCATGATTCATTGCCAGTATTTCCGGCTAAAAAGTTATTTAACGTGTAAAACACTTTCCCTTGCTTTAGCTTCTTATAACTATAATCACCAGTTGATAATACCTGTCGTTAATTAAAACTTAAAAGCCATCAACATATAGATAAAAAAATTCTGGAGGTAATCTTATGGAGACAGAAAAAGACTATTATTCGATAAAAGAACTTTGCCAACAATACT
>DXFU01000086.1 GCA_019114305.1 Candidatus Hungatella pullicola
ACCCTTCCTCCTAAATTTTCTTGCAGCACCTACTTTTCTATAAAAGTTTGGCCGCCAGACCCATACATTTTTTTCTTCCTACAGCTGTATTTTCTGGAAAGCAGCCGCGGCGTCCTTCATTACCTCACTTATCTTTATCATCTGCGGACATTCCTTCTCGCAGTGATGGCAGGCTCTGCATGCATCTGCTTTCACCGCCATGGCCTCATAGGCCTCCTTAGCCTCTTTCTCCTGATGAGCCGCAGTTCTGTTATACTGGGTAAAAATTCCCGGTATATCCAGACCAAAAGGACAGGGCATACAGTATCTGCAGCCAGTACAGCCTACCAGAGCCATAGAATCATAAATCTCTTTTGCTTTTCTGTATACCTCCTTTTCCTCTTCGGTAACCATTCCAACCGAACTTCTGGAAGCATAAGTCAGGTTGTCCTCCACCTGCTGTTCATCGCTCATTCCGCTTAACAGAAGACTTACCTCCGGCTGATCCCACAGGAAATCAAGGGCATATTCCACAGGAGTCTTTGCCTCAGGAAATACCGCTTTCAAGTGAGGCGCCGGATTGGCCAGTTTTCCTCCCAACAGCGGTTCCATAATTACTACAGCCAGTCCTTTTTCTGCCGCATACTGAAGCCCTTTTCTTCCAGCCTGATGCTCCAGGTCTATATAATTATACTGAATCTGGCAGAAATCCCAGCCATCATAATAATCTATGATATCCTGAAATACCTCATATGAATCATGGAAGGAAAATCCAAGATAACGGATCTTTCCTGCTTCTCTCGCTTTCTCCATTCTTCCAACCAGATCAAATTCCTTAATTTTCTCGAATCTGTCCTGGCTGAGAGCGTGAAGCAAATAGAAATCCACGTGATCAGTCCGAAGCTTCTCCAACTGTTCATCTAAAATTCTGTCAAAATCCTCAGGCTTTTCCAGTTTCCATACCGGACATTTGGTAGCCAGGTAGGTTTTTTCTCTGTAGCCGTCCTGCAGAGCCTTTCCTACTACTCTCTCGCTTTGTTCCTGATGGTAAGGATAGGCGGTATCTACATAATTAACTCCCATATCAATGGCGTGACGTATCATGGCAATGGCTCTCGCCTCATCTATGGTCTTATCCTCTTTCACCGGCAGCCTCATAGCTCCAAAGCCCAGGGCCGACACTTTTAATCCTGTTTTTCCGAAATTACGGTACTGCATACAATTCCTCCATACATTTTATAAATTGAATGACCCATTGACTGATTTCTATTAATAATATAGCACAATATTTCCATCTTCCAAAGTATTTTTTCATTGCAAATGACAAAAAAAAGACGTCTTATCCGCAGACATGACGCCTTTCCTTCTTAATTTTAAATCTCCGTTGTAACAAAAATATCATAGATTGCCTTAATAGCAGCCTCAAAATCAGCATTCTTCACGCCGATAATAATATTCAGTTCACTGGATCCCTGATCAATCATCTTTACATTAACTCTTGCGTGAGCCAAAGCAGAGAATATTCTTCCTGCTGTCCCTCTGGTCGCTCTCATTCCTCTTCCAACGACAGCGATCAAGGCCAGATCTGATTCCAGCTCCAGGAAATCCGGCTCTACCAGGCGGTGAATTCCCGCAATTACAGACTGCTCATATTCTTCAAATTCAGACTGATGGACAAATACCGTCATGGTATCTATTCCGGAAGGCATATGTTCAAAGGAGATGCCGTATTTTTCAAATACCTCCAGCACCTTTCTCCCAAACCCTACTTCCGCATTCATCATAGCTTTTTCAATATTAATGGAGCAGAACCCCTTTTTTCCGGCAATTCCTGTAATCGTATAGCGCGGCTTACGGCAGGTGCTTTCCACAATCAGAGTACCTTTATCCTCCGGTCGGTTGGTGTTTCTGATGTTAATAGGGATTCCCTCTTTTCTTACAGGGAAAATAGCGTCTTCGTGGAGAACGCTGGCACCCATATAGGATAATTCTCTTAACTCCCTGTAGGTAATGGTCTCAATTACCTCAGGATTCTTAATGACTCTTGGGTCAGCCACAAGAAAACCTGATACATCTGTCCAGTTCTCATACAAATCCGCGTGAATGGCTCTTGCCACAATAGAGCCTGTAATATCAGAACCGCCTCTGGAAAAAGTTTTTATGGTTCCATCGGCTTTGGAACCGTAAAATCCTGGAATTACGGCCTTCTCAATGTGCTCCAGACGCTCTGCCAGCTCCCGGTTTGTGGCCTCTGAATCAAAATTGCCGTTTTCATCAAAAAAGATAACTTCTGCCGCGTCAATAAACTCATAACCAAGATAAGCAGCCATAAGAATACCATTTAAATATTCTCCTCTGGATGCCGCGTAATCCCGTCCGGCTTTGTGAATAAAATTCTCTTCAATTGCGGCAAATTCATGCTCCAGATTTACGTTAAGATTCAGTCCTTCGATAATCTCCTCATATCTGCCTTTGATTTTCTCAAGAATCTTTTTATAGCTTCCTCCCTGAGATGCTGCATCGTAGCACTGATACAGAAGATCTGTTACCTTTTCGTCTTTGTCATTTCTCTTGCCCGGGGCAGAGGGAACTACATAGCGTCTGCTCTTATCTGCTCTGATAATGTCGCCTACCTTTTTAAACTGTCTGGCGCTGGCTAAGGAGCTGCCGCCGAATTTTACAACTTTCTTCATGTCTTTCTCCTTTTCCTGTTCCTTTGTATCTAACGCCCGTTCCCCCTGCCGCAAATACAGGGTTATGAATCAGCCCTGACCCATATGGCGCTTGCGGAAATCATAGCTCAGTAAAAGACCCCTTGTCAAGCAGTTTTGTCAAACTTTCTTCCAGGGAATTCCCCATAAAGTCTTAAGAATCCTTTTATTAGCCGCACTGTTCTTACAGTCCCCCAGCCCTTCCTGACCTGGCTTTTCCTGAAACGCCCGCTCACCGCAGACATCTGCCCCTAAAATTTCCTGCTTTTCTGCCGCAAGAATACAAAACAATTCCAACTGGTCCAAAGTCATGGTACCCTGATCCCAATCCGTCATTGCTTCCCGGGGATCAAACACATCTTTATCTATAGAAAAATAGACGGGAAATTCTATCTGTTTCACAGCCTTTGCGGCCCAGTTCTGATTTTTTCTGATTTCTCCCTCTGTATAAAGTATAATCTTTTTCCTGTCTCCCGGTTCTATGGTTTTTTCCAGTTCATCATCCACTCCAATGAGAATGACCTGTTTTAAATTCTCCACACCAATCAATGCCTCCCTAATCCAGGAACCGCAGGAAAGAAGGTCTCCAAAGGCAGAGGTCATCATGTCTGTATGGTGATCAAAAACCACCAGAGAAAAAGGCGTCTTTATTTTCTTAAGAAGAAGAAAGCTTACATAGTGATAATTTCCTCCATCTATATAATGAATGCCTTCTTCCAGCTTTTTCGCCCTCTCCTCAATTACCTGGGCTGCCTCCTGATCACAGTATCCGTTTACCCCTGACAGATCTGTGAAATTCACCCATACATGGCCAACACCTTTATAAAAATCCTGAAATCGGTAAACGCCGCTGAAATCAAAGATAGAAAGGGAGGGTTTAAACTCTGTCATACCAGTGCCAGTTCCTCCATTTCCTCATTGACCTTCTCTTCACAGGAACGCATAGCCAGAATTGTCTTTTCAAACAGTTCCTCCAGACTCCAGCCTAAAAGCTCTGCTCCCTGGGAGATCACTTCCCTGGAACAGCCTGCGGCAAATCTTTTATCTTTAAACTTTTTCTTCAGACTGGATACCTCCATATCCATCACACTTTTGGATGGCCTCATTCTGGCTGCCGCCCCAATGAGTCCTGTAAGCTCATCTGTGGCAAAAAGAATCTTTTCCATTTGGTGTTCCGGCTTTACCTGGCTTACCAGTCCATAACCATGGGAAACTACTCCGTGAATCAGCTCCTGTCCTGCTCCTGCCTTTTCCAGAATCTCCACAGCCATCTGGCAGTGCTCAGCCGGATATTTCTCAAAATCCACGTCGTGAAGCAGACCTGTCAATCCCCAGAATTCTTCCTCCTCCTGAAATCCCTGATCTGCTGCGAACCAGCGCATAACCCCTTCCACAGTCAACCCGTGAAGAATATGGAAAGGTTCCTTATTATATTCCATTAAAAGCTCCAACGCCTGTTTTCTGTTAAGTCCAGCATCCATTTCTGATTTCCTCCTGTATTGTTTCTTAGCCTTGGCACATCCGGAAGCGGATGCGCTCCTCTTTCATCCTATCACGATTCCTCACCCTTATCAAGCCGGGCAAGTATTTGGGGGATTTCTGTTATTCGGCTCTCCCCCACTGTCTCAATTCCATTTTCCTCCAGAAGCCGGGCGCAGACCCCCTGTCCGTCAATCTTTGTTTTAGTAAACGTGCCGTCATAGATGCCTGCAGTTCCGCAGGATGGACTTTTTTCCTTCAGAACAGCCAGGCGGCATCCATACAGCCGCGCCAAAGCAAGAGCTTCCTTTGCCCCTTTTTGGAAGGGCTTTGTCACATCTTCCCCCTTCCGGTTTATCACCCGGCCCTGAAGAGAGGTTTGATGCGGCTTTCTCTTACATTCTGACGGCTCTCTGGGAGTGGACAACCCTCCCAGCTGCTCCGGACAGACTGGAATCAGGATATATTTTTTCATCAGAGAGAGAACTCCGTCATTTTTATTGTCTCTTCCGTCATACCGGCACTGGGTTCCCATCAAGCAAGCGCTTACAAGAATTGCTTCTTTTTTCTCTTCCTCCTCTTTCTTTGGCGTTTCTGTTTTTTTCTCTCTTTCTGTCTCTTTCTTTCCTTTTCCGCCTTCCTGTTCCTCCTTGGCCAGACGAACAAGACGGCTGGTTCCCAATCTGGAAGCCCCCAGTTCCATAAAATGTCTGGCGTCTTCCTCCCCTTGGATTCCGCCCGCCGCCTTTATTTTAATCCCTTGCCCTATATGCTGCGCCAGCAGACTCACATCCTCAAAGGTGGCGCCTCCAGTGGAAAAACCTGTAGAGGTTTTAATGAAATCTGCTCCTGACTCAGTAACCACCCTGCACATGGCTTTTTTTTCTTCCTCTGTCAGCAAACAGGTCTCTATGATCACTTTCAGAATCCTTCCCCGGCACGCCTTTTTTACCTCTTTTATCTCCTCCAGACACCGGTCATATTGCCCTGATTTTACAAAACCTAAGTTCACCACCATATCCAGCTCATCCGCCCCGTTTTCCACAGCATCCGCCGCCTCCATAGCCTTTATCCTTCCGGTGCTGTATCCATTGGGAAATCCAATTACCGTGCAGATTGATAATCGGTCTCCAACCAGTTTTTTTGCCTGTTTCACAAAGGAAGGCGGTATGCATACGGAAGCGGTATGATACTCCATAGCGTCCATGCACGCCTGTCGGATATCCTCCCACACTGCGGCAGGATTTAGTACAGTATGATCTGCCGCTCTTAAAATTTTTTCATCCATAGGCCATCTCCTTCTATCCAGTTCTCTTATTTTATCATACCTCAGCCACTTTTTTTCTGTCAATTCCAATCCTCTGCTCTGCCATTCCTTAGAGACTCCGGTACAATCTTAAAAAAAACAGCACAGCGGTCAAAACAACTTCCTCTGTTTTTATAATAGAAAAAATGATATAATGCCTTTAGCTTTTATTTTATGAAAGATAAATGAGGATAACACAATGGAACTGTTTCATTTTAAAAAAAACAGGAAGCATCTTTCCCTGAAAACCGTCTATTACTCTGTTTTTATTGCTCTCGTTATTGTTCCTGTAGTTCTGGTCCTTTTGGTGTCCCTTACCATTTTAAACCAGGTATTCCGCACCCAGGCCGTTGAAAACATTAAAAGAGCCCAGGATACGGTCAATACAGAGCTGAAATCTGATATTGAACAAATTTCAATACGCCTGTCTCATATGCTCTATACCAACAACAGTGAGCTTCTGGATCTGGCTATTCTCACAAATACAACCAACAGAAGCAGCCGCTACCAAAATCTTCAGGCTCTTAATCAAGCCGCAGGCTATGCTACTGAACCGGTAAAAGATGTGGTATCTCTGGCCTTTTACATGAAAAACGGACTCCATACCTTCTATAAGAATGATATTCTCATTCCTTTTGACGAGATTCGCAGAGAGTCCTGGTATAAGAAGGCAAAAATCAAGGAAGACCGGGTAGTAATCGGCAGCTATGACACCAACCAGGTGGACCTGTACACGGGAGGCGCCAAGGACTCCCTCATTCTGGTTGCCGCTTTGTCCCCGGGAATTAGTCTGGACAGTTCTCAAACAGTAGACATGACTGCATTGTTCCATGTTACAGGCGCGGCAGACAAAATAAAGGCTTACAATTCCGGCTACCGTCAGGACAAAAATAAAATAGGTTATACCAGAATCATCGATCAAAGCGGAGAGATTGTTTATCAGTCCTCCGGAATTCCCGACAATGTTTTTGAAAGCCCTCAATATACCCATGTTTTCACCCCTGTTGATGCTGCAGACAGTACCTGGTATATAGAAAGCACCGTACTGAGCCGTCATCTGACGGACTCCTATTGGACAATAGCCTGCCTTCTTATTCTGGTACTTGGCGCAATATTAACCTTTTATGTAATTTTCTCCCGATACTTTTTAAAGCGGATTATCCAGCCCGTTCAGGAAATAAGCAGAGGGCTCAAGCTTGTGGAGGAGGGCGTACTGGATGTCCATCTGGTTCCTTCCGGCCAATATGAGATCCGCACAATGATTCACTCCTTTAACGCCATGGTTCGCCGCCTAAACGCCTTGATTTCGGAGTATGAGGAAAAAACAAAAAGCTCCAGCCTGGCTCCGGAGCAGTGTCTGGGAGCTTTGATTCGGGGAGAAATCACTTCCAAAGAAGCTTTCAGTCAATCGGAAGGACTTATGACCGATTCTTATATATTGATGGCACTTACCGTCAATGCAGAAAGAAAAGGAATGGAAGATCTGGACCACAGAGCTGAAAAACTAAAATCTACCTTTAATACAATGGCTCCCTTTGCTTCCCGATGTATTATGGAATCTGTCAGCCCCTGGCTGTTTATCATCTATTACCGGGCGGGAGAAGAAGAAGATATGGACAGTCTTCTTTCTCTGGCAGCAAAACTTCAGCGTTTTGGCAGATCGGCCCACGGCCTTTGTCTCTCCGTCTGCATAGGAAAAAAGGAAAATAATCTTTTAAACTTCCAAGATCGGCTGTCAGAGGTTCTTCAATTAAGTGACCTCACTTCCCTGACAGGGAAAGAAGGAATACTTACCCTAAAAAACCATGAAAATGAGTATCATAGAATTATCTCCCGCTTCCCTGTCTATGAAAAACTGGCCGCAGCCCTGTCTGTGGCAGATGAGAAAGTGATCGCCCAGGAAAAGGAAACTTTATTTCAAACAATTCAGTCCCTTTCTCTCCGTGAGGCCTGCATGGAAGTCCTCTCCCTTATTCTTGCTGTTTCCAAACAATTTACAGACTCGGGCGCGGACTTTTCTCATATTTTCGGTCAGGACATCAACTACTTTGACAAACTGTACCGAATTGATGATTTAAGAAGTCTTCGCCTCTGGATCACCAATTATCTTTCCTGGATCAGCGACTACAGCCGAAACCGACTGGAAATGTCAGGCATGGATATTATTACCAAAGCAAAGCATTACATTTTAGAACATTATCAGGAATCGGATCTGTCACTGGGTAAGGTGGCTGAGCATGTAGATCTCAGCGAAAAATATTTTACAACAAAATTTACTAAGGAGTGCGGAGAAACCTTTCTCTCATACGTAACGGCAGTGCGCATTCAAAAAGCCAAGGAACTGATCAAAACCACCACATTTAAAATGTATGAAATAGGAGAAATGGTAGGCTATAACAATCCGGAACATTTTAATCGAATATTTAAAAAATCCGTGGGACAAAGCCCTGCTCAATACCGAAAATCGCAGGAAATGGAAAAATAGCAAGTTTTTCTGATGATTGATCAATTTTTTCAACTGCCTGCAACAGAAAATCTGTCAAGAAAAAAAACAAAAAGCATAGCGTTTCCCCTGGGGAATGGGTATACTGGCCTCATCAGTCCAGTACCATTCCCCATTTTTAACGGAATGAGTCAAAAAGGAAAAACTTATGGGAGGAAAACTAATATGAAGAAAAAATGGATCGCACTTATGACAGTATGTACTATGGCAGCCATAACAGCAGGCTGTTCCTCAGAATCATCTACAGAAACCGCAGCTCCGACAACACAGGCCGGCAGCTCCGCTGTCCAAGAAGAATCTGGGGAAAGCTCTATTTCTAATGAAGATCTGTCCGGCACCATTACCTTTACCATCTGGGACAATAATCTGAACGACTTTATTGAACAGAATGATATGGTAGGCAAATTCCAGGAAATGTATCCCAACGCAGAAATAGAGGTAGAGAAAATCAAAGACGACACAGAATACTGGAACGCCATGAAAATGAGAGCTTCAGCCAATCAGCTTCCTGATGTAATGTTTAATAAACCTTTCACTCTTTCCAGATTTAAAGATTATTTGCTGGATCTGTCTGATACGGAAGCAGCCAAGAATAATACTCTGGCAGAAGGATATGCCCTGGATGGAAAAATACTTGGAATTCCAATGACTTCCGGTTATGAATATGTCTATTATTGGAAAGACATGTTCCAAGAAGCTGGAGTTGAAGTTCCTGACACCTGGCCTGAGTTTGTGGAGGCAGCAAAGACCCTTCAGGAATACTTCGGCAAAGACAATCCTGACTTTATGGCTGTAGCCTGCGGCCTGAAAGACGAGTGGCCCGACTACCCCTATATGGAATTCATGCCTGCTCTGGAATCCGGAAACGGACAGAACTGGAACACCATGGCATCTGAAGATGAACCTTTTGCAGATGGAACCGACATTAACAAAGCTTACAAAAAGGTCTACGATCTTTTCACTTCCGGAGCCCTTGGAAAGGATCCTTTAGGACTGGGAAATGACCAGGTAACAACTCTTTTCGCGGCCAAAGAAGCTGCCATTATCGCACTGGGCGACTGGGGACTTCAGAATATCCAGACTGGCGCTGAGGATATCTCTCAGTTAGGCACCTTCTATCTGCCCGCCAGAAACACAGAAGAAGATCCTTACAATGTCATTGTACAGGGCGATTCCTTTATGGGAGTAACAACTCACTCCAAAAATCCTGAACTGGCTACAGCCTTTGTAGAATGGTTCTATTCAGACGCATGGTATCCGGATTACATCAACTACGTATCTTCCGCTTCCGCTATGGAAAACTTCCCTAAAGAAAAGGATCCTATTCTGGCTGAGGCAGATCAGCTGTGCCCGGATATGGAACTGATTATGTATGACGGCGGCGGCGATGACTTTACTGCTCTTCAGAATGAAACTGCCTTTGATTATAAAAAGCTGGGTGCTCAGATGCTTACAGACGGATTTGATCTGGATGCCACATTTGCCGATCTGAATACCAAATGGACTGCCGCAAGACAGAAACTGGGCATCCAATAAGGATAAAACCTACTATTGCCTTATGCGGGAGCTGCTAAAAAGCAGCTCCCGATTCTCTTAAGACCTCTATCTCAGAAAGGGTGAATTTTTAACGTGAGTACTTTATCTAAAAAACGAATGCAGTTTATTATTCTCTCTCTCATAATCCCTGTGGCGCTTCTCATCGCCTTCGTAGTCATTCCCGGACTTGACCTGATTCGAATGAGCTTTACCAACTGGGATGGATATTCTCCTGAGAGCAGTTTTATCGGGATTGATAATTACGTTGCCATGTTTCATAATCAGGATCTGTGGCTTTCTTTAAAAAACAATGCCGTATACTTCTGCGTTCATCTCCTTATGATCCCTGTGGAACTGGCCTTCGCAGTTTTGCTGACTGGAAAGCTGAGAGCCGCCAAGTTTTATAAAACCATGGTATTTATGCCCTATATTATTAACGGTGTGGCTATCTCCTATGCTTTTTCCTACTTTTTTTCTCCCATCAACGGCGCCTTCGACGCTATTCTCACAGGACTTCATCTGGAATCTCTCATCCGCAGTTGGCTTTCCGATGAAAAAATCGTTAACTATGTACTGTCTTTTGTATCCCTGTGGAGATTCAGCGGATACCACGTCATTCTGTTTATGGCCGCACTCCAGTCTCTTCCCCAGGATGTGGTGGAGGCGGCCAGAGTGGATGGAGCCAATCCTTGGCAGCTTTTTAAATACATACAAATTCCTTCTATTATGCTTATGGTAGACTTTGTATTATTTGACAATATCAGAGGCGCTCTCCAGGTATTTGATATTCCATTTGTTATGACCTCAGGAGGCCCCGGCTATGCGTCTTCCACATTTACCTTATACACCATAAAGACAGCCTTTACCTTCAGCAATTTCGGTCTGGCGTCTACCATGGCCGTAGCTATTATGATAATGATTGTTGTCATTTATGTAATACAGAACAAGATCATTCACGGGATTATTTTAAAAGGAAAGGAGTAATCAGACATGAAAAAATCTACTGTGGTTCAGCTTTTTAAACAAGTTATCTGTCTGTGTATGGTAGCCATTGTTCTGGCTCCCATCCTTCTCACCCTGTTCGCGGCTCTGAAAACCAAAGTGGACATGGTAAAAACCTCGCCTCTCACGCTCCCGGCTATGGACAGAATTACATTTGAAAATTTTGCCAACGTACTGACGGACAAATATCTGCTTATTGGATTTAAAAATACCGGCATAATCATGGTTGTCTCAATTTTTTTCAATGTATTATTCGGCACCATTACTGCTTTTATCATAGAACGTTTTAAATTTCCAGGAAAAAAGATCATTGTATCCCTTTTCTTTATTGGAATGCTGATTCCCTCTTTCGTAACAGAAATCGCTCGCTTTAAGATTATTAATGGTCTGAAGCTTTACAACACCCTTGGAGCTCCCATAGTCATCTATGTGGCCTCAGATCTGATGCAGCTTTATATCTACCGTCAGTTTATCTCTACTCTTCCAGTATCCTTAGACGAATCGGCTCTTTTAGATGGCTGTTCCTATTTCGGACTGTTCCGAAAAATAATCTTCCCCCTCCTTGCGCCTGCTACTGCAACGGTGTGTATCATTAAAGCCATTAATATTATTAACGATATGTATATCCCGTATCTTTACATGCCCAAAAACAAACTGCGTACCCTGACCACCTTTCTGATGAACTACGCCAACGCTCAGCAGGGTTCCTGGCAGACTCTCGCCGCAGGAATTATCATCATTATGCTTCCTACCATACTGATTTATCTCTTTTTCCAGAAATACATTTTAGCAGGAGTGGCGGCCGGCGCTGTAAAAGAATAAAGCTGTAAAATCTCATGGATAAACGGGAAATTTCAGGGAAAAATACAATGACAATCTTTGGAATCTGTAGTATACTCTTTACGGCAGCAGAAATCATGTCATATTTTTAACGAAAGGTTGATTTTCAAATGTACTGTATCAAAAAAATAAATAATGATTTATTTTGGGTAGGCGGTACAGACAGAAGACTTGCCCTGTTTGAAAACCACTACCCCATTCCCAACGGAGTTTCCTATAACTCTTACCTGCTTTTAGACGAAAAGACAGTTCTCTTTGACACCGTAGACCGGGCCATCAGTGATCAGTTTCTGGAAAATATTGAAGCGGCTTTAAAAGAACGGACCTTGGATTACATTGTGGTAAATCACATGGAACCGGACCACTGCGCTACATTAGGGCAGCTGGCAGAAAAATACCCTCAGGTTAAAATTATCTGCAACGCCAAAACCGTTCCCATTATCCGCCAGTTTTACAACTTTGATATAGACTCCAGAACTATTATTGTAAAGGAAGGAGACACCTTTACCTCCGGCAGACATACCTTCGCCTTTGTTATGGCTCCCATGGTTCATTGGCCAGAGGTTATGGTGACCTATGACACCACAGATAAAATTCTCTTTTCCGCTGATGCTTTCGGCACATTTGGAGCAATGAACGGCAATCTCTTTGCTGATGAGGTGAATTTTAAGGAAGAATGGATCAAGGATGCCAGAAGATATTACTCCAACATCGTTGGAAAATACGGTCCTTCTGTCCAGACTCTGTTAAAAAAGGCTTCCGGACTTGATATTCAGATGATCTGTCCTCTTCACGGACCAGTTTGGCGTTCTGATATTGCCTGGTATATTGATAAATATATAAAATGGAGCTCCTATGAGCCAGAAGAGAAATCTGTTATGATCGCTTACGGCTCCATTTACGGCAACACAGAAAACGCCGCCAACATTCTGGCCTGCCTTCTGGCAGACCGTGGAATCCGCAACATCGCTGTATATGATGTTTCTTCCACTCATCCTTCTGTCATCGTTGCCGAGTCCTTCCGCTGCAGCCATCTGGTATTTGCATCTGCCACCTACAATGCAGGTATTTTCAGCAATATGGAGCACGTACTTACAGAGCTTTCCGCCCATAACCTTCAGAACCGTACGGTAGCTCTTATGGAAAACGGATCCTGGGCTGTCTCAGCAGGAAAGAAAATGGCTGAAATCATCTCCGGAATGAAAAACATGACTGTTCTGGAACAGACCATCACCATCAAGTCATCTCTGAAGGAAAATCAGATGGCAGAATTAACTGCTATGGCAGATGCCATCGCAGCTTCTGTAAAAGGCGAGTAATTAAGCCAAGGGGCACTGTTTTTATATACAAGCAAAGCGGCGCATAAAGAATAGAAATCCTCTGAGCCAGCAGAAACTATTTTTCTGTTAACTCAGAGGATCTTTTATTTTAGTCCTGTCCTTTTCTCCCTTTCTTCTGCCGCTTCCTGCTGTCAAAATACACAAATTGGTCTACTGCATCCAAAATATCCTTAAAATCTTCTCTGGGCGCCAGATCTATGTATTTTCTCAAAATCTCCTGCTCCTGCTTTTTGTAGGGTCCGTAGAAAATATCATACAGATTGTGCCCTCTCACATAAATCCTAACTTCCTCCATATGCTCCTTCAAATCCTCTTTTGACTGAATCTCCCTTCCCAAAACTTCTGTAAACTTCCGTCCGCTTTTCAGCCGGTGAAGATACTCTCTCCATTTATTAAATAGAATATCATAAAA
Organism: Candidatus Hungatella pullicola; assembly: GCA_019114305.1. Lineage (GTDB taxonomy): Bacteria > Bacillota > Clostridia > Lachnospirales > Lachnospiraceae > Hungatella_B > Hungatella_B pullicola. The sequence continues at coordinate 13,109 of DXFU01000086.1, forward strand.
TTCCTCCGTTGACTTTACAATCCCAAGCTTTGCCATAATCTCCGGGTTAAAAAAATAATTTTCAAAGGAATAGTACTTTAAAATCAGAACATTTTTTCTGGTAACCTTGGGCAGCTTATCAATGTCTTCTTTTCTTCTCTCCTCATAGTATCTGCATAAGCTTCCGGCCAGTTCCTCCGGATCTTTTCCATCCCCATCACGGATCATTAAAAACTGATCTCTTAAATAGACCTGATTCATATATTTTAAGTTGGCGTAAGTTTTTATGTTCGTACAGCTGTTGGTGGTAATAATGGAGATTCTGGATAGATTTCCTTCCTCATCCCGAATCTCTGAATAATATTTTTCCAGCAGAAGCGGCAGACGGCTTTTGTCCTGCTTTCCCTCTACAATAAAAACAAAAGCGCTCTGCATCAGATCATTTGCTCCAAATCCCAGATCATCTAAAACTGCATCAATATCTGCGTCTTCCCGCACCACAGAGTAGAAGTCTTCATCTAACACAACCTGACGGATCTGCTTTCTTGTAAAGTTAAACAGCATACTGGGAGAATGGGTGGTAAAGATCACCTGGTTTTTCACAGACAGCCTGTAAAGAATCTGGCTGGCAGTTTTCTGAAGCTGAGGATGGAGGAATGTCTCTGGTTCTTCTACAATAATAATGCTGGGAATTCTTTTTTCTCCTTCTGTGTAAGTTTCAAGAAGAGACAGCATATAAATGCTTTTCATTCCTTTCCCCAAACGGGTTATGGTAGTTGCTTTTCCCAGTCTTTCCTGGTAAATTTCCGTTTCCATTTTAAATATTTCGTTGGGATTGCAGCTGAGCTGAAAACGGATCTGTTCATGACCTCCGTTTTTCCTGTAATTTTCATTTACCCGTCTTGTAAAATCCTTCACATTCATCTGGTACATCTTATATTCTAAAAGCCGGAACACTTCCCCGGCCTCCAGCTCCTTTGGACTTTTCTGATTGATCAGTCCTATACACTGAAAACATTGGGTACAGGCCTTGGCCCGGTCAAAAATACAGGAACCGGAACGAAGAGACTCCATACGACTGTCCTCCTGAAACATCAGAAGATCATTCTGAAAGCTGGCCAGATCTCTGGCGGTGTCAATGGAATAAATGCGTGGAAAAACCTGACGGATATACCGGTTATTCTTTTTATATCCGTCAAAAAACCGTTCTTCTCCTTTCCAGTTGGCCACATAAGTGAACGTTAACACTCCATTCTCATAGGAAGGCAGTTTTGACTCAAAATCTCTTTTCCAGGTTTCGTACCGTTTATACTGGCTGACTCTGCCTCTCTGGTGATACATAGACAGATCCTCGCCGGTCAATTCCAAAGAAATCTCAATTTCAATATTCTGTCTTGCCTCATTAAAGTCCTCTTCTGTTACAGGACAGGATCCTGCCACAGTTCTGACAGCGTCAAGAATGGTGGTCTTGCCCGTATTGTTTTTGCCCACCAGAATCAGAGCGTTATCAATATCCTTAATTTCCAGATCCCGGATGGCTTTATAATTTTTAATATGGAGAGACTTGATGCGCATACCCAAAACCTCCTCTCTTTCTTTCAGTATAGATGGACCGAAAGAAAACTGCAAGAAGCTGATCCAAAGATTTTTGCCTTAGATGGAACTGCAGGAAAAACGGCACATACAATGAATTATATTCTTTTTGCAGGAGATGATCTTATGCCTGAGACTGTGGCTCTTACTCCCATGCATTATGCCTATTTGGCAGGCGTCCTGGTTATTCTCACGGTGATGATTCTGAGACGGGACACTCCCGCTGTCTGTATTGCTTTTCTGTTCCTTTTGGGACTTCTTGGATTTGGAACCATATCCGGAGCCATTATGACTGTCTTTAACGCTATTTTATACGCCGGAAAAGAATTTATGGAAATCATAGCTACCATTGCTCTGGTCACTGCCCTTTCCAAATGTCTGAAAGATTTGGGGAGCGATTACCTGATGATGGTTCCCATGTCCAAAATTATGAAAAGTCCAGCTGCTGCCTGGTGGATTCTGGGCTTTACCATGCTGGCCTTTTCCCTGTTTCTCTGGCCATCTCCATCAGTTGCGCTGGTAGGAGCCATTATGCTTCCCTTTGCCATACGGACTGGATTAAATCCTTTGGCAGCCGCCGTGGCCATGAATCTGTTCGGCCATGGAATCGCCCTAAGCTACGACCTGGTTATACAAGGTGCGCCGGCTGTATCCGCGGCCGCAGCCGGAATTCCCGCTTCCAGAATTCTGGAGGAAGGGCGTCCTGTATTTCTTGTAATGGCCTTCACAACTGTAACGGCTGCCTTTCTTCTCAACAGAAAGACCTTAAGCCGTTCTTCTCTGTCCGCCCAACCAAAATCCCTGCAGACGAATGTACCTGCTTCCAGAAAAAAAGCCGGAATGATTTTAGCCTGCATTACCCCTCTAGCCTTTCTTGCCGACATTATTCTCATGCTTCTTTTAGACTTAAGAGGCGGCCAGGCCACCAGTATGGTATCCGGCACTGCGGTCCTTCTTATGTGCGCCGGTGCGGTTCTCGGCTTTGGAGCTGAGGCTCTGGAACAGGTAACAAACTATGTAACAGAAGGATTTCTATTTGCCATCCGTATTTTTGCCCCTGTTATCCTTATCGGCGCCTTTTTCTTTCTGGGAGGCTCAGGTATTACCTCCATTATGGGAGAACAGTTTGGAACCGGTATTCTCAACGACTGGGCACTCTGGCTTGCCTCCCACATTCCATTAAATCAATACATGGCTGCTTTTATCCAGATGGCGGCCGGAAGCCTTACAGGACTGGACGGATCCGGCTTTTCCGGCCTTCCCCTTACCGGCGCCCTGGCCCGTACGTTTGGCCTTGCCACGGGTGCCTCTGTGCCCATCCTGGCGGCTCTTGGACAAATCTGTGCTGTATTTGTAGGCGGAGGAACCATTGTTCCCTGGGGTCTGATTCCAGTGGCGGCTATCTGTAATGTCAGTCCTCTGGAACTGGCCAGGAAAAATATTGTTCCTGTGTTTATTGGCTTTCTGGCAGCATTTTTTACCGCATGTCTGCTGCTTTAGTCCATGCTTTGTATTTCTTTGAAAGGAGGTTCTATTTATGTGTGGAATTGCGGGTTTTTACCACAGAGAAAAAAATTATATGGAAAAAGAATCTGAATACAGAAAACTTCTTTCAGATATGGGAGAATCCCTGTCCCGAAGAGGCCCTGATGACAGAGGGATCTGGCTGTCCTCTTATGCAGGCCTGTCTCACGTCAGACTTTCTGTTGTAGATCTTGTAACAGGCCACCAGCCCATAGTAAAAAACATAAACGGCAATACCTTTGCCATTATCCACAATGGAGAAATCTACAACGTTCCAGAGCTTAAGAAACGTTTGGTCAATGAAGGGGCTGTCTTTGACACAACCAGCGATGGGGAAGTCATACTCAACGGCTATCTGATCTACGGCCCGGACTTTGTCCGTCAGCTAAACGGTATTTTTGCATTTGCCATTGCAGATCCCGCCCAAAAAAGACTTTGCCTGTTCAGGGACCGCATGGGAGTAAAGCCTCTCTTTTATACTATCCGTGACAATGAAATCTTTTTTGCCTCTGAAATTAAGGCTCTGTTTCGCTGTCCTGGAATTAAGCCGACGCTTGGTCTTAGGGGGCTGAATGAAGTTTTCTCTCTGGGACCGGCAAGGACCCCCGGCTGCGGTGTATTTGAAGGCATCCATGAAGTTCTCCCTGCACACATGCTTTTATGCAGTCCTGACGGCTTTTCAGAGACTCCCTATTGGCAGCTGGAAAGCCATCCCCACGAGGACAGCTGGGAGAAAACTGTGGAAAAAACCTCTTATCTTATACAGGATTCTGTAAAGCGGCAGATGGTATCTGACGTACCTGTGTGTACCTTCTTATCCGGCGGAGTGGATTCCAGCCTTGTATCCTCCATCTGTGCTTCCTGCCTAAAGGAAAAAGGTGAACCGCTGGCTACCTATTCCTTTGATTTTACCGGCAATGACAAAAATTTCCGTTCCAATGCCTTTCAGCCCTCTCAGGATCGCCCCTATGTGGATGAAATGGTCCAATACCTTGGCTCCAGCCACACTTATCTGGAATGTGACAGCCAGACCCAGGCGGATCTTCTCTGTAAGTCCGTACTGGCCCACGATCTTCCGCCTATGGGAGATATTGATTCCTCTCTCCTGCACTTTTGTTCCCTTGTAAGTCAGAATCATAAGGTAGCTCTCACAGGGGAATGCGCAGACGAAATCTTCGGAGGGTACCCCTGGTTTCACAAAAAAGAGTGTTTCCTTGCCCCCGCCTTTCCCTGGACCATGGATCTGGATGCCAGAAAGGTGGTCTTAAAAGATGAATTCATCAATTACCTTCAAATGGATGCTTACGCATCCCATGCATATGAAGACTCTGTAAAAGAGACTCCTCTTCTTCCCGAAGAATCCCCTGAAGAAAAGCGAAGAAGAGAGATCAGCTGGCTGAACCTGAGGTGGTTTATGCAGACGCTGCTGAACCGCATGGACCGAACCAGCATGTACTGGGGACTGGAAGCCAGAGTTCCTTTCGCCGACCACCGGATTGTAGAATATTTGTGGAACGTGCCCTGGGAAATAAAGGCAAAAGACGGGATTGTAAAAGGGCTTTTAAGGTACAGTTCAAAAGGACTTCTCCCTGATTCTATCCTATTTCGCAAAAAATCTCCCTATCCAAAAACCTATGATTCCGGCTATGAGGCGCTGCTGGCAGGACGGGTTCGTAACCTGATGGAAACGGGAGCACCGATAATGGAATTTCTTGATAAAAAGAAGCTGGAACAGTTTCTTTCCAGCCCTTCTGACTATGGCAGGCCATGGTACGGACAGCTGATGGCAGCCCCTCAAATGCTGGCCTATCTCCTTCAGATCAATTTCTGGCTGGAAACATACAGCCTTCACTGCGTCTCTCTTTCCTGACAGAATTACTTCCGGATTACAGCTGCGGACAAAAGCCGCTTCACAGATGGCTTTTCACCTGTAAAGCGGCTTTTCTTAATCTGATACACAGTATTATTTAAAATAGTCTACGCCGGATTGGAAAATCTTCATATCCTGCTGGCCGTAAATATTGACAGCCACCATGTCTCCTCTTCTCTCAGAGTGAGCCATCTTGCCCAGGATTCTTCCGTCAGGGCTTGTAATTCCTTCAATTGCCATATAAGAACCATTTGGATTCCAAAATTCATCCTTAGTTGGATTTCCATTTTCATCCACATACTGGGTTGCTACCTGTCCATTTTCAAACAGCTTCTTTAACCACTGTTCATCTGCCACAAACCGCCCTTCGCCGTGGGAAGCCGGATTGCAGTATACTCCGCCCAGCTGTGCCTGGGAAAGCCATGGGGACTTATTGGAAACAACTTTGGTGTAAACCATCTTGGAAATATGGCGTCCAATGGTATTCATGGCAAGGGTTGGTGAATCCGGTCTCTGCTCCACGATCTTCCCTTCCGGAACAAGGCCAAGCTTAATGAGAGCCTGGAAACCATTACAGATGCCTAACATCAGTCCGTCTCTCTCATTTAACAGCTTCTCAATCTGCTCCTTAATCACCTGATTACGGAATACCGTGGCAAAGAACTTAGCGGAACCTTCCGGCTCATCTCCGGCAGAGAAGCCGCCTGGAAACATAACGATCTGCGCCTTAGCAATCTGCTTCTTAAAGGCGTCCACTGACTCTCTGATATCCTGAGGGCTTAAGTTGCAAAATACCTGTGTTACCACGTTGGCTCCTGCGTCCTCAAATGCCTTCGTGCTGTCGTACTCGCAGTTGGTTCCAGGAAATACAGGAATAAATACGGTAGGTTTTGCTGTCTTATTTTTGCATACATAAATGCTGTCAGCTTTGTAAATGGAATCTGTTACCTGTGTATTTTCAACCCCTGACTTTGTTGGAAACACCTTTTCCAGGGTAGCGGTCCATGCGTTGAGAGCTTCATCCATGGAAATTACAGTATTGCCATACTCAAAGCAACCTCTGTCTGTTACCTCTCCGATTACGGTATAAGAGATAGAAAGCTCTCCAACCTTTCCGTCCAAAACCTCACATACCAGGTTGCCCCAGCCTGGAGCAAAGAAATCTCTGGGATCTACATTGTGTTCAATCTTAACGCCCAGCTTGTTGCCGAATGCCATCTTGCTCACAGCCTCTGCCATTCCGTGACCCTCTACGGCGTAAGCGGAAATAATCTTTCCAGCTTTCATATCCTCGGCAAGCTTTCCATATCCATCCATAATCTGCTCATACACCGGCAGATCGTAGGAATCCTTCTCTATCTTGAATACTACAATCTTGCTTCCTGGACGCTTAAATTCCGGAGTAACCACGTGTTTTCCATCCGCAACATCCACAGCAAAGGAAACCAGGGTAGGCGGTACGTCAATGTCATTAAAGGTTCCGGACATACTGTCTTTTCCCCCAATAGATGGCAGACCAAAGCCAAGCTGAGCATTGTAAGCTCCTAAGAGAGCCGCGAAAGGCTGACTCCAGCGTGCGGGATCCTCTGTCATTCTTCGGAAGTATTCCTGGAAAGTAAACCGGATCTTTCTGTAATCCCCTCCTGCTGCCACAATTTTAGCTACAGAAGAAACTACTGCGTAAATCGCTCCATGGTAGGGACTCCAGCTGGACAGATAAGGATCGAAACCGTAGCTCATCATAGTCACTGTATCTGTCTTTCCTTTCAGCACCGGAAGCTTGGCCACCATAGATTGTGTCTCAGTCAGCTGATACTTGCCGCCGTAAGGCATGAATACACTTCCGGCTCCGATGGAACCATCAAACATCTCCACAAGACCTTTCTGAGAACAAACATTTAAATCGGCCAAAAGCTTTAACCAAGCCTCTCTTACATCGCCAATCTCCTTTCTCTCAAAAGGACTTCCCTCTGTACCCGGAACTTCTACTACTACACTGGCTTCCTGGTGAGCTCCGTTGGTGTCAAGGAATGCTCTGCTGATATCTACAATTACCTTGCCTCTCCAGCTCATCACCAGTCTCGGCTCGCTGGTCACCACCGCTACCGGAACTGCCTCCAGATTCTCTTCCGCAGCAAATTTCAGGAATTGATCCACATCTTTTGGATCAATCACTACTGCCATTCTCTCCTGAGATTCGGAAATAGCAATCTCGGTTCCATCCAGTCCGGCATACTTTTTCGGTACTTTATCCAGATCAATCTGAAGTCCTGCTGCCAGCTCCCCAATGGCTACAGACACGCCGCCTGCTCCAAAGTCATTGCACTTTTTAATGATCCGGCTTACCTCCGCCCGGCGGAACAGTCTTTGAATCTTTCTTTCTGTAGGAGCATTTCCCTTCTGAACCTCAGCGCCGCAGGTCTCAATAGAAGCCTCTGTGTGAACTTTAGAGGAACCGGTTGCTCCGCCGCAGCCGTCTCTTCCTGTACGGCCGCCTAAGAGAATGATAATATCTCCAGGATCAGAGGTCTCCCTGATTACATTCTTTCTGGGAGCTGCGCCCATAACAGCGCCAATCTCCATTCTCTTTGCCACATAGTCGGGATGGTAGATTTCCTTTACATATCCCGTTGCCAGACCAATCTGGTTTCCGTAAGAGCTGTAGCCGCTGGCTGCTCCTGTTACTATCTTTCTCTGAGGCAGCTTCCCTTTTAAGGTTTCACTTAAAGGCTTGGTAGGATCAGCCGCTCCGGTAACCCTCATAGCCTGATAAACATAGGTACGGCCTGACAGCGGATCACGGATAGCTCCGCCCAGACAGGTAGCTGCGCCGCCGAACGGTTCAATCTCAGTTGGGTGGTTATGGGTTTCATTCTTGAAATTTACCAGCCACTCTTCTGTCACTCCGTCAATTTCTACAGGAACTACAATGCTGCAGGCGTTGATCTCATCAGAAACCTCCAGATCCTCCAGCTTGCCCTCCATACGCAGCTTCTTCATGGCCATAAGGGCCAGATCCATAAGACAGACAAATTTACCGCTTTTGCCCTTCAAAACCACTTCCCGGTCTGCCAGATACTGATGATAGGTATCCTCCATAGGCTTTCTGTAAGCTCCGTCTGTAAAGGACACCTCCTTAAGCTCTGTCTGGAATGTGGTATGGCGGCAGTGGTCGGACCAATAAGTATCCAGCACACGGATCTCTGTCATAGACGGATCCCTGCGCTCTTCCCCTTTATAATAATTCTGAATATGCTGAAAATCTTTAAAAGTCATAGCCAGGTTAAGAGAGCTGTAAAGCTCCTTCAGCTGGACTTCATCAAATCTCGTAAATCCATCAAAGATTTTTACATCTGCAGGAGTTTCAAATACAGTTACAAGAGTTTTTGGCTTCTCCTCCCCGGTTTCCCTGGAATCCACCGGGTTAATACAGAAGGACTTAATGGCCTGAATCTCATCTTCCATCAAAGCGCCTGTAATTACATAGGTAGTAGCGGAACGAATAACCGGTTCCTCATCCTCTTTTAACAGCTTGACGCACTGCTCCGCCGAATCCGCTCTCTGGTCAAACTGTCCAGGAAGATACTCTACGGAAAATACAATATCTCCCGGATTTTTCGGGAACTCTTCCTCGTATACCTCATCTACAGGAGGCTCTGAAAATATAGTAGCCAGCGCTGTCTTGTAGGTAGATTCTGACAGGTTCTCAATGTCATAACGGATTAGCACACGCACCTTCTTTACATTTTGGAATCCCAGATAGCTTTCAATCTCCTCCTTCAGCTCTCTGGCTTTTACGGCATAATCCGGTTTCTTCTCAACATATACTCTTCTAACGCTCATAACATCCTCCTTTGATGAGACTTGTGCTTCTTCATTCATATTACCATCATACCATAAAAGTTGTAAATAAGCAAAATTAATATATCTTATTTTATTAATTATTTATTCTAATTAATATTTTCTCTCTAATCATGGACATTGGAAGACATAGAAGTTTCTTCCCTTGAAAGCAGGAAAGACAGGCCCATCCAAGGATACGCCTGTCTTTCCTGTAAGCAGTATAGTCTGGCTGTAAACTGCTTATTTCACCTTATCGGTATAATACAAATGTCTTGGGAGTCCATCTACCATAATAGGTGTCAGTTCTGCCTGAATCAAAGGTTTCACGTAGTTGACAAACTCTTCTGTTACATAATCACCGGCCTCATTAATCCACTCTCTTGGAACCTTTTTCTCAACATTAGCCACCTTGTGGATGTCATACAGATCAGTAACGCAGATATATGGATCGTCCGAAACACGCTTCAGAATAATCATCTTGCCTGTCTCGCCTTCAAACGCAGCCTTTACTGCCGCTCCGCCAACCTGGAAGGCCTCTGTAATATCCACTCTGGATACAATGTGGGAAGCGCATCTTTGCAGGGAGTTAAACTCAATGGCTCTTGTTTTGCATCCCACTTCTTTGGATATTTTCTCGGCCAGAAAACGGGCAGTTCCTGTCAGCTGCTTATGGCCAAAGGCATCCACATAGTCAATGTTGTCTGTCAGCTCACAGACGTACCGGCCGTCAGCTGTCTTTACACCTTCGGAGATAGCCACTACCACAGATTTCTTCCGCTCATGAAGCTTAGCAACCCGGCGCATAAAATCATCTACATCGAAGGTAATCTCCGGCAGGAATATCATATCCGGTCCCTCACAGTCCTCACACTTAGCGAGAGCTGCGGCACCAGTAAGCCATCCTGCGTTTCTTCCCATGATCTCCAGAAGGGTTACATTCTGCTGGTCATAAACAAGTCCATCGCGGATAACCTCCTTGGTAATAGAACCGATGTACTTTGCAGCGCTTCCATAGCCTGGAGTATGATCTGTAGCTGCAAGGTCATTGTCAATCGTCTTTGGAACGCCGATAAAGCGGATTTTGCTTCCATTGAGAATAGAATAATCGGAAAGCTTCTTAATGGTGTCCATAGAATCATTTCCGCCAATGTAGAAGAAATACTCGATCTCCAGCTTCTCCAGAATAGAGAAAATCTTCTTGTAAACCTCCTGATCCTCAAAAATCTCCGGAAGCTTATACCTGCAGGAACCTAAATAGGAAGAAGGAGTTCTTTTAAGCAGCTCAATGTCAAGCTCATTGGTAATATGATCTGCCAGATCTACCACTCTCTCCTCTAAAAGTCCCTGTACCCCATGCAGCATTCCGTAAACCTTTTTCGCCCCTCTGTCTCTTGCTGTCTTATACACACCCGCCAGGCTGGAATTGATAACCGCCGTAGGTCCGCCAGACTGTCCTACGATCACGTTTCCTTTGATTTCTCTCATAGAAAAATACCTCCCTGTAAAAAATGAACTTTTTTGTAAGTACTTACAAATCAGTTAATTCCATAATATTACAGTCTGAGAAGAAAATCAATGTTAGATAATTAATTCACAAATTTTCATTGTTTTACATTAGAAACAGGGATGCTTTCCCAGGAATCTTCCTAAAATGAAACGCCTTCCATATGGGAAACGTCGTTGACCTCCAAAAGTCTGAAATCCCTGGTAATAGGATTATAATCTACCGTTGTGATGCTGGCGTTTTCCACAATAATTTCCTGCTGGTCATCATGTCCTCTCATCATATAGGCTACCAGGTAGGCCAAAGTTGCCCCATGGGATATAACAGCCACATCCTCCCTTCCCCCTGTAATCTCAAGAATTTTTTCTACAGCCGCAGCACAGCGCTTCAGCACCTGAAGCTGCGTTTCCCCGCCTGGAGGCGCAACCTCTACCGGATTAATATCCCAGCGGGCATATTCTTCCGGATATTTTTCCTGAATCTGACCCCAGGTAAGTCCTTCCCACTGACCGAATTCAACCTCCACCAAAGCAGGCATCAGGTATACATCCTTTTTCTGCCTGGCACTTAACATCAATGCTGTCTCCTTTGCCCGTTCCAGCGTACTGGAAAATATCTTCTCCACTGGTCTTTTATCCATTCCCTTTGCCAGACATTGAGCCTGTTTTTTTCCTGTATCATTTAGGGGAATATCATGACTTCCCTGGATCTTGCCATCAACGTTCCAGTCAGTCTGGCCATGGCGTATTAAATATAATTTCATCTGTAATCTCCCTGTTACTCCTCTGTATCTTTTGTGCCGGCAAGGCTTTCCAACTCCTCCAGTCCGCTGAGATTTGCAAAATCCTCCAAATTAAGATTTTCCGCATTTACGCTGACTGCCTCCATAACCATTTTCATAATCTGCCTGATTTCGTCTTCCGTCATCTTCATCTTCTCAGCCAGCTCTTCTACAGTAGCTTCCCGTCCCAGCTCCTGGGCCATCATCTGTGATACCTTAGACAGCACATTCGCTCTGGCCGCCAGCTCCTCTCCCGTGTCGCCTGCCGCTTTTTCCTGTTCCACGCATTCTTCAAGAGCCTGGTAAATCCTTTCCTTCACCAGCTGGTCAAAGGAATCTGCCTTTTCTCCTGACATATAATCTTCCACTGCCAGCATCAGAGCCATATTTGCCTCCTGCACCAGGTCTGTCAAAAGAACGCCCTGGCCGTCAAACTTTTTGGCGTACTCCAGAGCCTGGAAAAGATGTCCCTCCACCAGTCTTTTCTCAGCCTGCTTCCTCTCTTCCCCTGAAGCGGCAAGCAGACGCTCCTTTTCCTCCTTTGTGCAAGGTTTCATCTCTTTCATTTCTTCTAAGTACATTTGATAAAAATCATCATGCATATCGGTTCTTTTTATCTCCTTTCCTTCTCCTGCTTGCAGGTAACTATACCGCAGGCCCGTAATTTTGTCAATTTCCTTTACAAGCCTCTGGCGTCATGATAAAATGTCCTTATATTTATAAGGAGGACTAATAATGGATATCAATTATGAATTGTATAAAGTATTTTACCATGTGGCTGCTACTCTCAGCTTTTCAGAAGCTTCCAAGCAGCTGTTTATCTCCCAGTCGGCGGTCAGCCAGTCCATTAAGGTTCTGGAAAAAAAGCTGAATCAGACACTTTTTATCCGAAGCACAAAGAAAGTCCAACTTACACCGGAGGGGGAAATCCTCTTAAAACACATAGAACCGGCCATTAATCTGATTCAGAAGGGAGAAAACCAGCTTCTTGAGGCAAACACTTTAAACGGCGGTCAGCTGCGCATCGGGGCCAGCGATACGATCTGCCGCTACTATCTCATTCCCTATCTGGGACAGTTTCATAAGCAGTATCCAAACGTTCACATAAAGGTCACCAATCAGACCTCTATTGAATGTGCCCGTCTTCTGGAAAACGGCCAGGTGGATTTTATTATAACCAATTACCCCAATTCCGGACTGTCCAACGCCCAGAACATCCGGGTTATCAATGAATTCAGGGATGTTTTCGTAGCCAACCGCCAGTATTTTCCTCTGGAAGGGCAAAAGGTAAGTCTGGAAAAACTGCAGACCTATCCAATCCTGATGCTGGACAGGAAAAGCACTACCAGCGAATTCCTCCACCATATTTTTCAAAAGCATCAGCTGGATCTGGTGCCTGAAATCGAAATCAGCAGCAATGATCTGCTTATAGACCTGGCCCGCATTGGTCTTGGCATCGCCTTTGTTCCCGATTTTTGTATTCCGGCAGACGACAAGGATCTTTTTATTGTGGATCTTACGGAAAACCTTCCGGACAGGCAGATGGTGGTAGCCTACAATGAAAATCTTCCAGTGTCACAGGCTTCCAGGCATTTCATGTCCATTCTGTAAACGTTCCCGCATTTTCCAGAACTGATCCAGAACCTGGCCCGCGTTTCCCAGCTGAACAGGATAATACTCATCCCACTCTCTGGGGAACAGGGCCTGGTATTCCGGACTTAAAAACCGGTCGTCCAATAAGGCTATAACCCCTTCATCCTCGGCGGTGCGTATCACCCGCCCCGCTGCCTGCATCACTTTATTCATTCCGGGATACTGATAAGCATAAGCAAATCCCTTCTTGTCCTTTTCCTCAAAATAATCCCTTAAAATCTCCTGCTCTGTACACACCATAGGAAGACCGCAGCCTACAAGAATCACTCCAATTAGACTTTCTTTTCTGAGATCGATCCCTTCCGAAAAAATTCCTCCCATAACACAAAGCCCAATTAGGGAAGCATCCCGTTCTTTCTGAAATTCATTGAGGAATCCCTCTCTTTCCTCCTCATCCATATTAGACTCCTGTGACAGGAGCTGATACGCATCTTCCTTTTCCAGCAGGCTTTTTACCTGGCTCATGTAATAGTAAGAAGGGAAAAAAACCAGATAATTTCCTTTTTTTGCCCCGGCAATCACCTGAATGTATTGGGATATTCTGGCATATTCTCTTGGATTTCTTCTGGTATACCGGCTGCTTACATCTCCCGCCACCATCAAAAGCCGTTTCTTTCTGTCAAAAGGAGACTGCGCATAGACCGCGTACTCTTCCTGACTGCCGCTCAGCAGTTCCTTATAATATTGAATTGGAAGCAGGGTAGCCGAGAAAAACACGGTACAGGTTCCCTTATCCAGACATTCCTTCAAATTGCCGGCAGGATTGATGCAGAACAGACGAAGGATAAAGGTTTTGTCCGGCATAAATTCCGTATAAATCCGGTATCTGTCATCCACTCTGTCATAGATCGAAACAAAATCCCGGACAGCAAAGTAAAAATCCAGAACCAGATCCCTGTCCTGAAACTCCTCATATTCGTCAAGAAACGTTTCCAGTCGGCCATACAGCTCCACAGCTGCCATAGCGAAAGGCCCTATATCTGCAAGAATTTTGTATCCCTCACACTCCCTCTTCATCTCCAGCATCAGCCGATTGCACCGCTCCAGACTCCGTTTAAGCTTTCTGTCCATTTCCCCCACAATTTTCTTAATGGAAAGGATATCCTCCTTGCACAGACTGGCGCTGTACATCTCTCTGGCTCTTGCTACCAGATTATGAGCCTCATCTACAAGGAACAGATAATTGCCCCCGGTGCCTTCTGAAAAATACCGTTTTAAACGAACGTTGGGATCAAATACATAATTATAGTCGCAGATCACTCCGTCCACCCAGTTGCTGATATCCAGGCAGAATTCAAAGGGGCAGATCTGATACTTTCGGGCGTACTCTAAAATCAGTTCTCTGGTAATTCCCTGATGTTCATGAATGACAGCAAATACGCCATCCCCCACCCGGTCGTAATGGCCCTTTGCCCAGGGACAGGCATCAGGATTGCACTCCGGCTTTTCCAGAAAGCACAGCTTTTCCTTAGCAGTTATGGTCACATGACTGAAATAAAGTCCTTTTTCTCTCAGAAGCTCAAAGGTCTCCTCCGCCACTTTTCTTGTAATGGTTCTGGCTGTCAGATAAAAAATCTTGTCTCCCAGTCCCTCGCCAACAGCCTTCAAAGCGGGGAACACTACAGACAGCGTTTTTCCGATTCCTGTAGGCGCCTGAATAAACAGATTTCTTCTTCTGGCAATGGAGCGGTAGACAGCCACCGCCAGCTCCTTCTGCCCTTTTCTGTAGGGGAACGGGAAGGTAAGCTCCTTTAATGACTGATCTCTGTAAAGGCTATGACGGGAAAGGTATCTTGCCCATTTGAAATACTCGTGAATCAGTCCATGAAACCATTGCTCCAGCTCTTCAAAAGTCTTTTCCACCTGAAATCGTTTGATCTCTTCCGTTTCTATATTACAGTAGGTCATCTGAAGAACCGCTCCCGGAAGACCTTTGTCAAAGCAGTAAAAATATCCATAGCACATAGCTTGAGCAAGATGGACCACAACAGGTTCTTCCAGATATTTCAGATCCATATACACCCCTTTGATCTCATCAATGATTACCTGTCCCGGCCTGTCTACAATTCCGTCAGCCCTTCCCTCCACCAAAAGAACAAAATCTTCTTCCTCCACCTGGTGTTTCATGGTTACCTCTGCCTGGTAATCTGCCCCCATACGTTTCTGAATCTTTCTGTGGATTCTGCTCCCCTCCTGCATTGCCGTCTTTTCAGTACCGGAGGTTCTCCGGTTGTCTATATCACCGGATCGGAGGACAAACTCTACCAGATTTCTCACTGAAATTTTAATTTCCTTCTTTTTCTCTTCGCTCATGCCTTTCCCCTTTATTCCCCCGCCTGTTTCTTCCGCCATAAAAAAAGGGAACAGGGGACCTTTTGTCCTCTCTTCCCTTTCTCCTGTTGCTTTTCATCTGATTTCTTCATTTCGTTTTATGCTGCTGTGCGCTTTTTGGAAGCCTTCTCTGCCAAAAAGGCTTCAAATTCCTCATTCTCACCGTTGAAGGTGACAGTCAGCTCACGGGTGAGATCCAGACTTAAAACGCCTAAAATAGATTTTGCGTCAATGGTTACTCTATTGTAATATACGTCAATATCAAAGTCACACTTAGTAGCAGCTGCAACGAATTCTTTTGCCTCCGCAACAGTTGGAAGCATAATTTTAAAATTCTTCATCATAGTCATAACTCCTTTTCAAAAAAGACAATTAAAAAGTTATTGCAGTACTTATAACATTTTTGTTTCTATTTGTCAAATTTGATGACATAATTTTCCAGTTATGATTTTATGTGAATTTTAACTTGTTTTTCCACCTTAACCATTGCATATATTATATTTTTTCACAAAACCTTCCGAAACTTCAGGGAATCACTCCTATGTCTTTTCCTTTTGTCAAGTGTTTTTTTTATTTTTCTTATGGATTTTTCATCAAAAAACGCCAAACCACTGTGGTCTGTCCTCTTTAATCCGACTTTTCTCTGTAACAAACACAAAAATGAGAAAACAAAAAACAGCTAAAATCCTTGATTCCAAGGCTTCAGCCGTCCTGATGCTTGCTTATATAACAGGGGAAGAGGGGCTCGAACCCCCATTTACGGTTTTGGAGACCGTTGCTCTACCATTGAACTATTCCCCTTTATTTTATGCTCTCACCTGAGCACTTTGGAAGTATAACACAGTTTTTTCTAAATTGCAAGAGTTTTTCAAAAAAAATATTTAAAACCTTAAATAGCAGGCCAAACTATCAGGCTGCTTTACAGCAGCCCTATGGCCTCCCTGATATTTTCCACACCTATCAGCTTAATCTTTCCGGTCTGTTTCATTTTATCCAGACAAATTCTGGGAAGAATACAGGTGTGAAATCCCAATTTTTCCGCCTCCCAGGCCCTCTGCTGGGCCATGGACACGGCCCTTACCTCTCCAGAAAGACCTACCTCTCCAAAAATCACTGTCTTAGAGTCTACAGCCCGGTCCTTCATGCTGGAAACAATAGCCATAACAATGGCCAGATCCAGGGCTGGCTCATTCATCTTCATACCTCCAGCAATATTGATGTAGGCATCAAAATGGGACAAATCATACCTGCATCGCTTTTCCAGAACTGCCATAAGAAGATTGACTCTGTTATAATCCGTTCCTGCTGCCGTTCTTCTGGGCATTCCAAATACTGTAGGAGTTACAAGAGCCTGAACCTCTAAAAGCACCGGCCTTGTTCCCTCCATGGAACAGGCTACCACGCCTCCTGACGCATCTTCCGGTCTTCCATTGAGCATGTACTCCGACGGATTTTTCACCTCAGCCAGACCATTTTCCAGCATTTCAAAAACGCCGATCTCATTGGTTGATCCGAAACGATTCTTCACCCCCCGGATAATCCGGTAGGAAGCGCTTCTCTCACCTTCAAAGTAGAGCACGGTATCCACCATATGCTCCAAAACTCTCGGCCCTGCCACTACTCCCTCTTTGGTCACATGACCTACAATGAATACAGCAATCCCCCTGCCCTTGGCAATCTGCATCAGAAGATTGGTAGACTCTCTTACCTGGCTGACACTTCCGGGAGCTGAAGCAATCTCCTCCCTGAACATGGTCTGAATAGAATCTATAATTACTACATCCGGTTTTTCCTCCTCTATGGCCGTGTCAATCAGCTCCAAGTTAGTCTCACAGAGGAAAAGAGGTTCTCCGCTTACCGCTCCAATCCGGTTTGCCCTAAGCTTAATCTGCTTTAGGGACTCCTCCCCTGATATATACAGAACCTTTCTTCCAAATCCCGCAAGATTTCTGCACACCTGGAGAAGAAGAGTGGATTTTCCAATTCCCGGATCTCCTCCTACCAGAACAAGAGAACCCTTTACAATTCCTCCTCCCAGCACCCGGTCTAACTCCCCAAATCCTGTTTTCATCCGATCTTGTTCGTCAATGGTAATCTCCGACAGCCTGGAAGGGCGCACTTTCCCCCTTTCATACTGTCCTCCCTGGGATAAGGCCTGGATCCCCAGCCCTCTTTTCCCAGGCGCCTCCTTTTTTCCAACGGGCTCTTCCACAAATGTATTCCACTCTCTGCAGGCCGGACACTGTCCCAGCCATTTTACTGACTCGTACCCGCATTCTTTGCAGAAAAAAGCAGTTCCCTTTCCTTTTGCCATTTTCTACCTCCTAATAAAAAACCGCCCAAAGCAGGCGAAAGAGCTTCTTACCTGTCTTCAGGCGGCTTTTATCTAATTATCTTCTTACAATTTTTACAGTTACCGGTGTTCCCTCATTCAGTTCTACGCTGACAGACAGTTTACCGCTCATATTGGTCATCATTCCCCCGACGGCAATGTCATCTACAAACACCTCATATTCCGTATCATTTTCCAGCTGAATGGTAAGCTGGGCATCCTTGTCGCCCTCTACCATAAATTCCACGCCTGAATCCTTTACAGAAAAGTGTTCCACTGCTGTTCCCGGCACGGATTCATATACAAACATACCGTTTCTTTCAAGCTTGGTGATCTCATAATAGGTTTTTACTTTATATAAATCGCCTTCAAACTCAAAGTCCTGCAGTTTAGACTTTTTATCTAATTTGTAGTTACCAAAACTGATTGTTCCATCCTGTTCTGTGCGGATTAATTCTTCAATAACCGGCATGGTTTTGCCCTCCTAGTATCTTCTTTACTTATCCTTATAGCACTGGAAATTCCACATTTCCATCTTCCATCATTATACACGAAATAGGGAAAAATGGCTAGTTATTTATCAGCTCTCTGCTGGAAATTTTAAGTCCCTCTTCCCCTGCTGTCACATAAACAGTATCTCCCTGTTTGATCTTTCCATCCAGAATTTCTTCCGCCATGGCATCTTCCAGGCAGTTCTGCAGCGTTCTTCTCAGCGGACGGGCACCGTATTTCTCATCATATCCTTTATTGATCAGATAGTCTCTTGCCTTATCGTCTATTTCAATAGACAGCCCCATTTGTTCTGAAGCTCGTTTTTCCATATCCTTCATCATAATAGAAAGAATATCCTTCATATGGCTCTTATTCAGGGGATGGAATACGATAATCTCATCAATCCGGTTGATAAACTCCGGCTTAAACAAATGCTTCACCTCATCCATCACCCGGTCTTTCATCCGGTTATAATCTGCCTTCTCATCTTCCACTGCCCCAAACCCCAGTTTTTTAGGGGAAACAATGCTTTCTGCCCCGGCATTGGAAGTCATAATAATCACTGTATTTTTAAAGTCAATCTTCCTTCCCTGAGCGTCTGTAATATGACCGTCATCCAGCACCTGGAGAAGAATATTAAATACATCCGGATGTGCCTTTTCAATCTCATCAAAAAGAATAACCGAATAAGGGTTTCTTCTCACCTTTTCACTGAGCTGTCCTCCCTCCTCATAGCCTACATATCCTGGCGGAGAACCAATCATCTTCGATACGCTGTGTTTCTCCATATATTCTGACATGTCTACCCGGATCAGGGCATTTTCCGTACCAAACATAGATTCTGCCAGCGCCTTGGAAAGTTCCGTCTTACCCACTCCAGTGGGACCTAAAAACAGGAACGAACCAATAGGACGTTTTGGATCTTTAAGACCTACCCTGCCTCTGCGTATAGCCTTAGCAACAGCTGTTACCGCATCCTCCTGACCAATTACCCGCTGGTGAAGGATGGATTCCAAATTCCTTAACCGCTGGCTTTCTCCTTCCTCCAAACGGCGCACTGGAATTTTTGTCCAGCTGGAAACCACATCGGCGATCTCATTTTCATCTACAATCAGATTCTTTGTTTCTTTTTCCTTTTTCCAGCGTTCCCTGAGCTTTTCTATTTTCTCCCGCTTTTTTTCCTGCTTCTTCTTTATGGCTCCTGCCTTTTCATATGCCTCTTTTCTAATAGCGTCTTCCTTTTGATTTTCTAAAAGGTCAATTTCCTGTTCCAGCTCCTTAATCTCAGCAGGCTCTACAAAAACGGTAAGCCTTACTTTAGAGGATGCTTCATCAATCACATCAATGGCTTTGTCCGGAAGGAAACGATCGTTAATATATCTGGCGGACATTTTAACCGCAGCCTCCAAAGCCTCATCTGTAATGGTTACCTTATGGTGCTCTTCGTATTTTCCTCTCAGCCCCTTTAAGATTTCCACCGCCTGCTCTTCTGAAGGCTCCTCCACACGGACAGGCTGAAATCTTCTTTCCAAAGCGGCGTCCTTTTCAATGTGCTTTCTGTATTCCTCCAAAGTTGTAGCGCCGATAATCTGAAGCTCTCCTCTGGCCAGAGAAGGTTTTAAAATATTGGAAGCGTCTATGGCGCCTTCTGCGCCTCCCGCTCCGATTATTGTGTGAATTTCATCAATAAAGAGAAGGATTCCCCCATCCTCTGTAACTTCGGAAATAACCTTTTTAATTCTCTCCTCAAATTCGCCTCTGTACTTAGAACCTGCCACCATACCGGACAGATCGAGAGTCACTACACGTTTTCCGGATATTGTCTCCGGAACCGTACCAGACACAATCATCTGGGCCAATCCTTCCACAACAGCAGTCTTACCCACTCCAGGCTCTCCGATAAGACACGGATTATTCTTTGTCCTCCTGCTTAAAATCTGAATCAGCCGGCGGATCTCCTCTTCTCTTCCGATAACCGGATCAAGCTTTCCCTCTTTGGCGCACTGAGTCAAATCCCGGCTGTAGCTGTCAAGGGTAGGCGTACTTCCTTTGCTCTTAGCTCCACGGGAAAATTCTTCCTTCCCCGCCTTGGTATCCTCTCCCATAGCGGAAAGAAGTTCAATATAAAGCTTCTGGACGCTGACGCCCATAGTGTTCAGTAGACGTGTGGCAACGCAGTCATTGTCCCTTATAATGGAAATCAGCAGATGTTCCGTGCCAATTTGTTTGGCCTTAAATCGCACTGCTTCTTTATAGCTGTTTTCCAACACTCTTCTGGCGCTGGGAGTATAGCCGTTGTCTTCTTCCAAACGCACTGCCTGGTTAGGGGAAATCAGCTGACTTACCAGTTCAGTTACCTTCTCCGCCCTGACTCCATTCTCTGTCAGAACCCTGGCTGCCACGCCGCTTCCTTCTTCTAAAAGGCCGATCAAAAGATGCTCGGTCCCCACATAAGTATGGCCCAGCCTTTCAGCTGCCTGGACAGCCAGCTCAATAGCCTCCCTGGCCCGTGCGGTAAATCTGTCTATCATAAATTGTCCTCCTGTTATCTTAATTCCGGCAGCTCCTGCCGGATAAATTCAGCTCTCATTCTGTCCTGCTCTTCCTTGCTTAAAGGCCTGTCAGAAATCCGCTGAAGATTGCCAGGCTGACAGCCCAGCATAATGCGGTAAATAGAGCACTCCTTGTCAAACTGTATTAGGCCGTCTTCCAAGCCAGCCATAATCTGAGAAAGAAAAATCATAGAATCTCTGGCAGAAAGCCTTCTGGCATATTTTAACACACCGTAGGACTTATATACCTCATCTTCTCTCTCTGTTCTTCTTCTTTGAACGGCAATCTTTCTTGCTGCCTTCTCCTGGTTCGTCAGCTGAATAGCCGCCTTTGCCACGCCTTCCACAATTTCCTTTTCTGTCTGTCCCAAAGTCTTCTGATTGGAAATTTCATACAAGGAGCCAAAATTCTCCTCCCCGTACACTCCTCTTACTGCAATTCCAAAGCGCCCCATATCTCCTAAAAGCCCGGCAAACTTTCTTCCCTGAGAAATTAAAGGAAGATGGACAAGGACAGAGGATCTTAATCCGGTTCCCATATTGGTGGGAAAAGCGGTCAGATAGCCGTATTTCTCATCAAAAGCATAGGGGAATCTCTGGTTCAGCTGATCATCCATTTCATTTGCCTTATCCAGAAGCTCCTCCAGGCACAATCCTGTTTTCAAAAACTGAAGCCGGATATGATCGTCTCCGTTAAACACCAGGCTGATGCTTTCATCTCTGGAAAATCGAAGACCTACCGGTCCCTTTTTCTGGGCCGAAGACGCATTGATTACCCGTCTTTCCCACAAGGCTTTTACCTCTACCTCGTCTAAATCTTCCAACATGGCAAATCGATAGTCCATACCGTCAGCATCTTTTAAA
>DXFU01000087.1 GCA_019114305.1 Candidatus Hungatella pullicola
GTTTTTATATCTTCTAAATCGAACCATCGTCCTATTGTCATGTCCATTCCCCTGTTGATTTAACATATGTTCGATCAGCAGGGCTTCTTTTCCCCTTATCCAAAAATCGGAATTTCCTATAAAGCAAAAAAGCATCAGGATATTGAACCGACCTTCAATTCTTAGATTTTTTGTCTAACTTTTGGGGATCGGTTCAATGTTTCCTGATGCTCTTTTTTACTTTCTCTTAAGCTTCCCTACTCCTCTTGTCTTCCGCCGCAAAGGGAAACAATCAGCTCCCAAATTTCCTCTCTTCCCTGCTTTGTCTCAGCAGAAAATGGAATAAGCTTTCCTTCCGTTCCCATTCCCAGACCAGTTCGGATGGTTTTTACCGCCTTCTGTACCTGGCTTCTTTTTAATTTGTCCAGCTTGGTGGCAATAATAACCGGCTCAAACCCGTTATGAATCATCCAGTCATACATCATCTTGTCATTTTCCGATGGCTCGTGACGAATGTCCACAAGAAGGAAAACGCACTTCAGCATAGAAGATTTATGAAGATAATTTTCAATCATCTTGCCCCATTTCGCTTTGACCTCCAAAGTCACCTTTGCATATCCATAGCCTGGAAGGTCTACATAGTAAAGTTGGTGATTAATATTATAAAAATTAATGGTCTGCGTCTTTCCCGGCTGGGAGGAAGTTCTGGCAAAGGACTTCCGATTCATCAGAGAGTTAATGAGGGAAGACTTTCCTACGTTTGACTTGCCTGCAAAGGCAAATTCCGGCAAAGTATTCTCCGGAAGCTTACTGGTGATTCCGCACACAGTTTCCAGCTCTACACTTTTAATAATCATTCTGTTTCCTTTCTATTCCTTAACCAGGGCTTCCTCCAACACCTCAGCCATGGTCTTTACATACACAATCCGCAGGCCCTTGGTAATCTCTTTGGAAAGCTCACTGATATCAGGGCGGTTTTTATCCGGCACAAGAACGGTCTCCACATGGGCCATACGGGCAGCCAGAATCTTCTCCTTCAGACCTCCTATAGGCAGAACTCGGCCTCTCAAAGTAATCTCCCCTGTCATGGCTACCTTTGCTTTTACCTTCTTTCCAATAATGGCAGACATCATAGCCGTAGCCATGGTAATGCCGGCTGAGGGACCATCTTTGGGAACAGCCCCCTCAGGAATGTGAAGATGAAAGTCGTGGGTCTCAAAAAAATCACTTTCAACTTTATAATCCGGACAGATAGATCGAACATAAGTCAATGCAATCTGAGCCGATTCCTTCATCACGTCACCCATCTGGCCTGTCATCTGTAAATTTCCCTTACCAGGCATTACATTGACCTCGATCTGAAGGGTATCTCCTCCTACGCTTGTCCAGGCAAGTCCGCGGACAATGCCCACTTCATCCGCTTCATTTACATTATCAAATGTAATTTTCTCCTTACCCAGATATTTCTCCAGATTGGCTTCTGTAATACGAATAGCAGTCTTTCTATCTTCCAAAAACTCTCTGGCAGCTTTGCGGCAAATATCGCCGATTCTTCTCTCCAGGTTTCTTACTCCCGCCTCCCTGGTGTAATTACGGATAATCTTTTCCAGGGCATGATCGCTTATGGATACCTGGCTGCCTAAAAGACCGTTTCTCTCCAGCTGCTTTTTCACCAGATAGTCCTTGGCAATATGAAATTTTTCATTTTCTGTATAGCTGCTTACCTCAATAACCTCCATGCGGTCCAAAAGAGGACCTGGAATCGTCTGAGTGATATTGGCTGTAGCAATAAAAAGCACATTGGAAAGATCAACAGGAATCTCCACGTAATGATCTCTGAACTTTACGTTCTGCTCTCCATCTAACACCTCCAAAAGAGCTGAGGAGGTATCTCCTTTATAATCGCTGCTTACTTTGTCGATCTCATCCAAAAGCATAAGAGGATTGCTTACCCCTGCCTGACGAAGTGCTTCCACAACTCGTCCGGGCATGGCACCTACATAAGTCTTTCTGTGACCTCTGATTTCTGCCTCGTCATGAACACCCCCCAGGCTGATCCGCACATACTGCTTGTTCAGAGCTCTTGCTACAGAACGGGCAATGGATGTTTTTCCAGTTCCTGGCGGTCCCACAAGACAGATAATAGGACTTGAACCTTTCTTGGTAAGAGCGCGTACAGCCAAATATTCCAGAATTCTCTCTTTTACTTTCTCCAAACCGTAATGATCCTGATTTAAAATATTCTCCGCATGGCCGATATCATTGTTATCTCTGGACATCTTGTTCCATGGAAGATCCAAAACTGTCTCTAGATACATTCGGACTACATTGGCTTCCTGACTTCCTCCAGGCATGGATTTGAAACGCTGAATTTCTTTCTGTATCTTCTCCTTTGTCTCCTTATCCGCCTTTAGAGCCTTTAATTTTTTTTCATACTCATCCGCATCCGACAACGGATTGTCTTCTCCCAGTTCTTCACGGATTACCTTCAGCTGCTCTCTTAAAATATAGTCTCTCTGATTTTTGTCAATATTTTCCTTTACCTTGGTCTGGATGCTTCTCTTCACTCTGGTGATTTCAATCTCTGTCATCAGACAGCGCAGCACCAGCTCATACCGCTCCTCCAACAGAAGAGACTCCAAAACAGCCTGCCGGTTTTTGTAATCCCATGGAAGCTGAATGGCAATCTGATCCAAAAGTTCACCCAGTTCCGTAATCACCATAAGATTTGGAAGAACCTCCTTCATCATCCGGGGGTTTTCCTTGCCATACTCCTCCAGCTTCTCATGAAGGATTCGAACCATAGCCTGAGCTGTAACATAGTCTGCCGTCTGTCCTTGATCAAAGAGCAGCTCTACCTCTCCTATGAGCATAGGGTCTTCGCTGTAAAGGCCCAAAAGCTCACCTCGCTCCAGCCCTTCTACCATGACCCGAATCACATTTCCCGGAATTTTCACCAGCTGCTTTACCAGGGCCACTGTACCTACCTGATACAGATCCTCCATTCCCGGATCTTCTTCCTCTGTATTCCTTTGAGTAACAAGAAATACCTTCTGGTCTTCTACCATGGCCTTCTCCACAGCCGCAATGGATTTATTCCGGCTGATATCAAAATGTATCATCATCTTTGGAAGAACGGTCATCCCTCTCAGGGCAATGACCGGCATTGTCAACGTCTTGTCTTCCATGATTTCCTCCATATTCTGTAAGTCAAAATTTATGCAAACTAAGAGAAAGGTGTCGCAGCAGCCTCACCTGACTGTAACACCTTTCCCATTGTAATTTACGCAATCTCGCCTGTTTTGTCTTTTCTA
The DNA here is from genome assembly GCA_019114305.1 of Candidatus Hungatella pullicola. Classification (GTDB taxonomy): domain Bacteria; phylum Bacillota; class Clostridia; order Lachnospirales; family Lachnospiraceae; genus Hungatella_B; species Hungatella_B pullicola. The sequence goes on from DXFU01000087.1 coordinate 3,294, forward strand.
AGCTTTTTGGCCAGAGATTTTCTGGGTACTGTCATATCCCGGTATATCAGCTCCGGACCGCTCTTTTTATCTACCACGTCTCTGGTAATGGTACAGATGCCTATACTGCTGTCTGAGGGAATCTCATACATAATATCCATCATTACGCTCTCAAGAATGGAGCGGAGTCCTCTGGCACCAGTTTTTCTCTCTACTGCCAGCTCAGCGATCCTCTCTACTGCGTCATCCGTCATCTCCAGCTTCACATCATCTAATTCAAACAGCTTCTGATACTGTTTTACCAAAGCATTTTTCGGCTCTTTCAAAATCTTCACCAATGCCGCTTTATCAAGAAGCTGCAGAGAAACTGTAACAGGAACGCGTCCGATAAACTCTGGAATCAGTCCGAATTTCACCAAATCCTGAGGAAGAACCTGGCGCAGCAGGTCGTCTATATCGGAATTATTTTTATCAACAATCTCCGCATTAAAGCCGATGGAACCGGCACTCAGGCGGCTTTCCACAATCTTCTCCAAACCGTCGAAAGCCCCTCCGCAGATAAAAAGAATATTGGTGGTGTCAATCTGGAGAAGCTCCTGATGCGGATGCTTCCTTCCTCCCTGAGGAGGAACGCTGGCTACCGTACCCTCTAAAATCTTTAGCAAAGCCTGCTGAACACCCTCTCCAGATACGTCTCTGGTAATAGACACATTCTCAGATTTCTTAGTGATCTTATCAATCTCGTCAATATAAATAATTCCATACTCAGCTCTGGCAATATCATAATCGGCTGCCTGAATCAGCTTAAGGAGAATATTCTCCACATCTTCGCCTACGTATCCTGCCTCTGTCAGAGCAGTAGCATCTGCAATGGCAAAAGGAACATTTAATATCTTTGCCAGAGTCTGAGCCAGATAAGTCTTACCGGAACCGGTAGGACCTAACATAAGAATATTACTTTTCTGAACGTCCACATCCATATTCTTCTTGGAAGTAATTCTCTTATAGTGATTGTAAACTGCCACAGACAATACCTTCTTGGCGTTGTCCTGACCGATCACGTACTCATCCAAAAAAGCTTTGATCTCTTTCGGTTTCATCAGATTAATGTCCCCGAAATCCGGACCCTCTTCTTCATGATTGTCAAACTCTTCTTCCAGAATCTCAGCGCACAGCTCAATACACTCATCACAGATAAAAACATTGTTGGAGCCGGCAATCAGCTTTCTCACCTGTTCCTGGCTTTTTCCGCAAAAAGAGCATCGGATCTTGTCATCTGTTCTGACTGGCATATACACACCTCATTCTTTCCTTTAATCCGACAGTCTTATTTTTAATTATGACTGTAGATAATATCATCAATCAGGCCATAGGCCTTTGCTTCCTCGGCGCTCATGTAGTTATCCCGCTCTGTATCCCGTTCAATTGTCTCATAAGACTGACCTGTATTGGCAGCAAGGATCTCATTCAGCCGTTTCTTAATCTTTAATATGTTCTCTGCCACAATGCGGATTTCCGTAGCCTGGCCCTGAGCACCGCCGGAAGGCTGGTGAATCATAATCTCAGCATTAGGAAGGGCAAATCTCTTGCCCTTAGCTCCTCCAGCCAGAAGGAAAGCACCCATACTGGCTGCCATGCCCATGCAGACAGTGGAAACATCACACTTAATATAATTCATGGTATCATAAATAGCCATGCCGGCTGTTACAGAACCACCAGGGCTATTGATATAAAGGTTAATATCCTTGTTAGGATCCTCTGCCTCCAAAAACAGAAGCTGGGCAACTACCAAGCTGGCAGTTACATCGTTCACTTCCTCCCCAAGAAAAATGATTCTCTCCTTAAGAAGTCTGGAATAAATATCGTAGGAGCGCTCTCCCTTGCTTGTGGATTCAATGACATAAGGTACTAAACTCATCTGACTTCCTCCTGTCTGTCTTTTTATACCAAAGCCGAGCGAACTCCGGAAAACATCCGGAATCCCCTCGGTTCAAACAATCACTTAAGCTAATTTTGCCTCTGCAACCAGGAAATCTACAGCAGCCTGAACAGCCAGATCTTCCTTCATCTGAGCCATACCCGCTTCTCCCATGTACTCCTTGATCTTATCAGCTTCCATTTTATAAGATTCCGCCATCTTAGACAGCTCTTTCTCCACAGCCTCATCAGATGCCTGGATATTCTCTGCCTTTACAACAGCCTCAAGAACCAGTCTTGTCTGAATTCTCTTAACCGCCTGAGGCTTCATCTGCTCTTTCAGAGTATCAATTGTCATGCCTGTAAACTGCATGTACTGGTCAAGAGATAAGCCCTGACTCTGCATTCTTCTTGCATAATCATTAAGCATGTCATTTACCTGAGTATCAATCATTGGCTCAGGAATATCCATAGCAGCATTCTCTACAACCTTCTCTACAACCTTGTTCTCATTCTCTGCTGCTGCTGCTTTCTGCTTTCTTACAGAAAGTTTCTCTCTGATATCCTTTTTGTACTCTTCCAAAGTCTCAAACTCAGATACTTCTCCGGCAAACTCGTCATTGATCTCAGGAAGCTCTTTTCTCTTAATTTCCTTAACAGTTACCTTAAACATAGCCGGCTTTCCTGCCAGATCCTTTACATGGTACTCTTCCGGGAAGGTTACGTTTACTTCGCATTCTTCTCCGATATTCTTTCCGATCAGCTGATCCTCGAAAGTATCAATGAAAGAATGAGAACCAATGGTCAAAGGATAAGACTCTCCCTTGCCGCCTTCAAATGCCTTTCCGTCTACAAAGCCTTCAAAGTCAATAACAGTCTGATCGCCATCTTCAACAGCTCTGTCCTCTACAGTTACCATTCTGGAATTCTGCTCCTGAACTCTCTTTAATTCGTTCTCTACATCCTCATCGGTAACTTCCTCGGAGGTCTTCTCAACTTCTACGCCCTTATACTGTCCCAGAGTTACTTCCGGTTTAACAGCAACAGTAGCTGTATAGATCAGCGCTTTTCCTTTCTCAACCTGAGTAATCTCAATGTCAGGTCTGGATACAATATCAAGTCCGCTTTCCTTAGCAGCATCCCCATAAGTCTCATCCAAACATACATTGACAGCATCCTCATAAAGAACGCCTGCGCCGTACATTTTCTCCACCATCTTCTGAGGAGCTTTTCCCTTTCTGAATCCAGGGATGTTAAATCTGTTTTTGTTCTTATTGAAAGCGGTTGTAAGCGCTTTTTCAAACTGCTCAGCAGGTACTTCCACTGTTAATTTAGCCATGTTTTTTTCTAACTTCTCTACTTGTAAACTCATTATATGGGTTCCTCCTTAATATATATGTGAACCGCCATATCCCAGGGCGTTACACTTCAATTTAACATTATAGCATACTCATTCAGCAAATTCCAGTACTATTTATGGGAAAACATATATTTTTGACCAATTCCCTACTTCACCGGAAACTCTGTCTGATCATACTGTATTGCGTTCTTTACCTGAAGAGCCTTTTCGCCGCCCTCCAGAAGGCTTACAAGCTCAAGTCCCAGATCCAAAGCATATCCCAACCCCCTTGATGTGGTGATTGTGCCGTCTGTCACCACACCTTTCCGGGTATGCTCTGCTCCCAGAAGCTGGTCTTCAAATCCCGGGTAGCATGTAGCCTTTTTCCCCTTAAGAAGTCCCAGTTTTCCAAGAACACTGGGCGCGGCGCAGATAGCGGCCAGCCTTCTTCCCTCCTCATATGCCTTTACAAGAGCCTGACAGAGGGCTTCACAGTTTCCAAGATTAACGGTTCCAGGCATTCCCCCTGGAAGAAAAATCACATCTGCCTGGGCAGCATCTGTATCTTCAATGACCTCATCTGCCAAAAGACGAATCCCGTGAGCGCTGACAACCTCTCTGCTTCCTGTAACAGATACCAGAGTAACCTCCTGTCCTCCTCTTTTTAACACGTCAACCACTGCCAGAAGCTCTGTTTCCTCTAAACCATCTGCCAAATATGCATACACCTTTGCCATAATCAACGACTCCTCTCTTTGTCTGTATTTTTTTCCAGGGCATCCGCCATGGATATTTTTACATAATCCACTTGATAAAACACTTCTTCTTTCTTCCCATCTATAAGATTCATCAGCACATCTGCTGCCAGATGAGACTGGCTGGTATAGTCATTCCATACCGTTCCTGTAAGCCGTCCTTCACTCACAGCGTTTACGGCCTCCTGAAGTCCGTCCGCTCCCGTCAGATAAATATCCTGCCCCGGACGAATCCCAGCTTCTTCTAAAGCTTCCTCCGCTCCCAGAGCCAGAGTGTCATTCCCGCAAAAAATAACCTCCAGTCTCCCTTCTCCCGCTTCTACAGCTTTTTTTGCCAGTTCTTTTCCCCTTTGACGCTCCCAGCTTCCATACCCAGAGTAGAGCACTTCTGTCTGCAGTCCAGCTTCCTCTAAGGTCTTAACAGAATATTGTATTTCCTGCCGGCTGTTTTTGCCGTTATCCTCTCCCATTAAAAAAGTACAGCTGACAATACCGTCTCCATTTATATCTCCCTGATTGGGGGTATCAAGAATAATCTCTCCCTGAAGAATTGCTGCCTGAGAAAAATCCGCGGACACGCTGGAAGCTTGTATTTTTTCTTCCTGCCATCGCTCTGTCTCCTCTGCGGAAGGCACTCTGTTAACAAACACAACGGGGACTCCCGCTTTGCGGCAGACTTCCGTGATCACTTTGCCGTCATCCTCAGATACCAGATTGACAATCACCCCGTCGCAGCCCTGGGACACAAACTCCCGTACCTGCTCCTTCTGCTCCAGGCGGCTGTTTCTGGCACTTCGCATAACAATGCGGGCCTGATATGTCTCCTGCAGATATTTTTCCAGTTCATCACGATATAATTTCATAAAACCGTCATCATACCGATAAATACTGATTCCGATTAACGGTGTTTCTTCCGCTTCTTCCTCTGTCTGCTGATTTTTTTGAACGCAGCCTCCCAAAAGGCACAAAGCGAAAAGCATAAGCACAAAAACAGCCTTTCTGACTTTCATGCTTTCCTCCATTCCTATCCTACTGTTAAATCAGACCATTTCTTTCCATGCGCTATTCATCTTACCACGTTTCCCTCCGTTTTTCTACTGTCTTCTCAATATTTCGGGGATATGATAAAATACAACAGAATACTTCGCAAAAAATGCGGGAAAGGACTTATCTATGGAAATTGAACGTAAATTTTTAATTACAGATCCACCAGAAAACTACAGGGATTACCCATATCTCACAATTGAGCAGGGCTATTTGTGCACCAGCCCGGTCGTTCGGGTTCGCAGACAGGATGACGAGTACATCCTCACCTACAAGTCAAAGGGGCTGATGTCCAGAGAGGAGTATAACCTGCCCCTAACCAAAGAAGCTTATGACCACCTTCTTCTAAAAACAGACGGAACTATTCTCACAAAAAAGCGGTATTTAATTCCTGTGGAAGGACAGGAAGGACTCACCATTGAGTTGGACATATTTGAAGGTAAATTTCAGGGACTTATGCTGGCAGAAGTGGAGTTCTCCTCCGAGGAGCAGGCTGCAGCTTTTGTTCCGCCTCAATGGTTTGGAAGGGATGTAACTTTCACAGGAGAATATCAAAACAGCCGCCTGTCCGGTCTGTAAGATCAAAAAGAGGAACAGGCTCAGGAATCCGGCCTTTTCCTCTTCTTTATCTGCCGCCTGCCTGATAAAGAATGGCGTTGACAATGGCCGCCGCTACATTGCTGCCTCCCTTCCTTCCCCGGGCCACAATGGTTGGGACTTCTGCCAGCTCCAGAATCAGCTCCTTAGCCGGAATCACATTGACAAAACCTACGGGAACGGCAATAATCAGCTTCGGCCTGATTTTCTCTTCCTTCACCAGCTGATAAAGGCGGACCAAAGCTGTTGGAGCATTTCCCACAGCAAAAATACAGTCTTCCTTCAGATCAGCCGCTTTATCCATGCTGACCCACGCTCTGGTTCGTTCCTGTTCCATGGCCGCCTTCGCCACATCTTCATCAGCCATAAAACAGTCCGCCCGGCATCCCAGCTTTTTTAGAGCCGTCTGGTTGATCCCTGATCTTCCCATATTGGTGTCCGTAATAATTCTGGTTCCCCGACGCACTGCTTCTATGGCAGATTCCACAGCGCCCGGTGAAAAATAGAGACTATCCGCGTAATCAAAATCCGCTGTAGTATGAATGACACGCTTAATTACCTGCTCATTTTCAGGCGGAAGTTCTCTGCCCTTTAATTCTTCTGTAATAATCTCAAAGCTGCGCTTTTCTATTTCGTTGGGCAGCACTTTTTCAAACCCTTTGTAATCTGTCATCTTTTTCCAATCTCCTTTTGATCTATGCCCATCATCTCATATACAGCCGTCATATCAAGATTTTGCCTTACGGCGTCGGCCAGCTTGTTGTACTGAGCTTCCCTGTAATCTTTATAGCTGACAGAAGCTTTTTCCTGTGGAGAAAGACCTTTTTCCCTTAACAGCGCCTGACTTAAAGCGTCGCATATTCCATCGCCGTCGAAAATTCCATGTATATAAGTTCCGTAAACATTGCCTTTCTGGCAGCCATCCATTTTTGCCAGATGAGAGTCCGACTGAGATTCCATAACAAAGGACAGAGGAGGAACGCTTCTGACTGTCTCTCCCATATGGATCTCATATCCCTCCAGTTTAAGCCCTGACAGTCCCCACAGAATTCCGCCTACCGTTCCAAAAGCCCCGCTTACTCTGGTTCTTACCTTTTCCTGTCCAAAAACTGTCCGTACAGGAAGAAGGCCCAGTCCTCGAAGTCCGTTTACAGCCAGAGAAGATTCTACCTCCTTGGGATCTTCAATCCATTCTCCAAGCATCTGAAAGCCTCCGCAAATACCAAAAATGGTTTTATTAGAAGCCGCCGCCTTCTGTATCTCAGCTTCCAGGCCATTTTGACGCATCCATAAGAGATCCTCAGCCGTATTCTTTGTCCCCGGCAGCACAATCAAATCCGGATTTCCCAGTTCCCTTACTGACGAAACATACCTTACCTGAAAACAGGGATGGGCTGCCATTGCCTGAAAGTCAGTAAAATTGGAAATCTTGGGGAAGCGGATCACTGCCGCATCCAAAAGAGCTTTTCTCTTATTTCCCTCTAAATGGCCTCCTAAGCTGTCCTCATCCTCAATATCCACATCCACCCAGGGGATTACGCCTGTGACAGGAATTGAAACCAGCTGGTAAAGCTGTCTTAATCCTGATTCCAAAAGGCTTTTGTCTCCCCGAAATTTATTGATTACCAAACCTTTGACCCTGGCCCTCTCCTCTGGTTCCAGAAGAGCTACAGTTCCATAAAGTTGGGCAAATACCCCGCCCCTGTCAATATCTCCTACCAAAAGCACCGGAGCGTCAGCCATACGCGCCACTCCCATATTCACTATGTCATTTTCCTTTAAATTAATCTCTGCCGGGCTTCCTGCTCCCTCAATAACAATAATATCGTAATTAGCTGCCAGTAAATCATAGGCTTTTTTTATCTCAGGAATCAGCTGTTTTTTGTACTGATAATAAACAGAGGCAGGCATATTTCCCACAGGCACTCCATTTACAATCACCTGGGATCCCGTATTGCTGGATGGCTTTAACAGCACAGGGTTCATGGCCGCTACCGGCTCTGTACACGCAGCTTCCGCCTGAACCACCTGGGCTCTTCCCATTTCCAGCCCCTCTTTTGTAATCCAGGAATTCAGAGCCATATTCTGAGATTTGAAGGGAGCTACCTGAAAGCCATCCTGGTAAAAGATCCGGCACAGCCCGGCCGCCACAAGACTTTTTCCAGCATTGGACATGGTTCCCTGAATCATAATTGCCTTTGCCATTTTTCTTCCCTTTCTTCCGTTATTTCTTCCAGAATCTTCAAAAATCTCTGGTTCTCTTCCCTCGTTTTTACACAGATTCTGTAGTATCTGCTGTCCAGTCCCCTGTAATTGGAGCAGGATCGAATCAGTACACCTTTCTTCAGGCAGCTGTTATACAGCCAGGCCTCCCTTTTGTCTCCCTTCTCATCCCGAAAGAAAATATAATTAGCCAATGACGGCCACACCGTAAATCCCAACCTCATGAGACCTTCCTTTAGATATTCCCTCTCACCACTGATAAGCGTTCTGGTGGCTTTTACAAACTCTTTCTCTCCAAGAGCTGCCAGGCCAGCTGCCTGAGCAGGAGCTGACACAGTCCAGGGCTGACGCACCCCTTCCATCTGTTCCAGCAGACCGTGGTTTCTGCACAGACAGTATCCAAGCCGCAGACCGGCCATAGCATAAATTTTTGTAAATGCCTGGAAAATTACCAGGTTTTTGTATCGCCCTTCCCTCAAAAATCCAGTCAGACTATAGCTGTTTTCATCTTCAAGAAACTCTGAAAAACACTGATCTGCCGCCACAATGATCCCCTTTTCCTCGCAGTAATCCAAAAGCGGCTGCCATAAAAGGGACTTTACTCCAAGTCCCGTAGGATTATTGGGATTGCAGAGGAACAAAAGACCAGGCCTTATATTCTCCTTCTCTTTGTGCTGAAGGAAGGAAAGAAGTTTTTGAGGATCCAGAACAAATGCTTCCTCCTCCCTAAGATCAAAAAGCAGCACCTGACTTCCAAAAGATCGCAAAGCCTGCTCATACTCCAAAAAAGAAGGAGCCGTCACCAGACCGATTTCCGGCTTTAAGGCCCACACAAGCTGAAAAATTAAATCTGCCGCTCCGTTTCCGCACAGAACATCTTCCTTCTTCAATTGAAGCTTCACCGCCAGACTTTGTCTTAAGGCGCTACAGCGGCTGTCCGGATAATGGATGCAGCTGTCTACAGCAGCAACAGCGGCATTTCTCACAGACTGCGGCAGCCCCAGAGGATTAATATTAGCAGAAAAGTCCATTTCTGCTTCATTGGAGTAAATATCTCCCCCATGTTCATATGATTTCATAGTTCCTGTTCCAGCCTTTCATAAAACTGAGAATAAAAATTTTCATCGGTTTTGTAGGGAAGAAAATAAAAAGTTTTTAAAAGCTTCATACTCACTTCCCTGGCCTGTGCTTCGTCTTTTTCCTGCTCCAGGAAATCCTGAAGCTGCCGTAAATAATAATGCCAGCGGTTTATAAAAGCTTCATAGGCTTTAAACTCCGGCACATCCACCCATTTGCGAACCTTTACCTTGGTTCGGTTTTGATTTCTGCACTCTTTCACCTGAAGAAAATACTGGAAGGACCTGTTTTCATAATATCTTCCCAGGGGAAACAGCCGGCAGATTCCGGGCCGAAAGGCGTGGATAGAGCACCTTCCCTGTTCATCGAGAAAGAAACAGGCTTCTTCTTTCCCTGTCATTTTCAAATTGGGAAGGACAATTCCGTCCACCACGGAAAGTTCCACAGCCCTTTCCAAGAGCTGTCCAAAGGTCTGGTTCAGCCCCCGGCAAAGCCAGAACACATCCAATGGATCCAAAACAATGGAACGTCCCATTCCCCGGCAGCAGGCACTGCAGTCTTTACAGTCCCCGCAGTCAGCTTTTACCATATCATTGCCGCCGTAGAGCCGTCCGTCAGATATTTCCTCCAAACTAATTTCTCGCTTCATACAATCCTCCCTGCTAAAAATGCCAGACATAAGGCCAGAACATAACATCCGTTCATTAGACAATTGGCCCTTTTAATGTCTTCAAATCCAGTCTTTCTGACAGGATCTCCGATAAAAGGTTTCTTTACCAGACTTCCGAAATACCAGGCATCTCCCGCAAGCTGAAGCCCCAGTACGCCGGCGCAGACCGACTCTGTCTGGGCGGAATTGGGACTTTTATGATTATACCTGTCCCTTCGAAATATGCGCCAGCCGTTGCCAGGGCTGTAGAATTCTTTCTCCTCTTTTGGAACCGCAATACGGCAGAGAAAGGATCCTCCAAGCATTAGCAGAGCGGAAAGCCTGGCAGGAATCAGATTAACCAAATCGTCAAGCCTGGCCGCATACCTTCCCAGCCATAGATATTTCTCATTCTTGTAGCCTACCATGGAATCCATAGTATTCACTGCCTTATAAAGACAGCCTCCCAAGCCTCCAAAAAGAATCATGTAAAACAAAGGGGCAATCACTCCGTCGGAAGTATTTTCCGCCACGGTTTCCACTGCTGCCTTGGCAATTCCCTCCTCTGTAAGCTTTTTGGTATCCCGCCCCACAATCATGGAAACGGCCTGCCTGGCTTCTTCCACGTTCCCGTCTTTCAAATGCCTGTAAACCTTCATGCTCTCTTTCCCCAGGGATCTCCATGCCATCATCTGGTAGCATAATACAGTTTCCGCCACAACTCCAATCCAGAAAGACAGGCTGTAAGCAGTCCATAAAACAGCACCGGCAATCAACCCTGTGGACAGAAGCACCAAACAGACCAAACAGAAGCCTGCCTTTTTCTCTCCCTTTTCTCCCTCGGGAAACAGATTCCTCAACATCCTTTCATAGCCGGAAATCATCCTTCCCATCCCGCACACCGGATGGGGCAGCCACCTGGGATCTCCAAATAAGAAGTCCAGAAAGCAGCCTGCAAACACCGCGGCACTATGAATCATCACCGTTTCATCCTCTCATTCCATTTTTCTGTTTCAATCCTTTACTTAAGCTTTACAGGAATACCGCACACAACACGGTAAACCTCGTTTGCTCTCTCGGCCATAAAACAGCTTATCCGTCCCACAGTCTCTCTCCAGACTCTTTCCTCAGTCCCTGTGGGTACAACGCCGCATCCTACCTCATCCGTAGTAATAATGACATTGGGATTTTTCTCAATCAGCTCCCTGGCAAATACCAGAGGATCTTTTCCTTCTCTAAGCAGCTGGCTTATATAAAAGTGAAAGCCGCAGACTATATGGGCAGAGAAAGCCTCATCCGGACCATCCTCCCATCTTACGGCTTTCCTGTTTTCTTCCGCCAAAGTAAAAGCGAATTTTTTTTTCCCCTGCCAGGAACCTCCTGTTATTAATATCATACTGAACCTCCTTGCGTCCATTCAAACGGTTTCCGTATATAAACCTGCTCCAAAACGGTTTCTCCTTTTTCAGACTTCCCATAAGAATCACGGAAGTGAAAAAACAGATGCCACCGCAAACAAAGCGGTCAGGGCAAGCTCGCATATCTGAAGAAAAAATCCGGCAAGATCCCCTGTAATACCACCAAATTCTTTTTTGGCCATACCCTTGTAATAGAAGAATACCAAACCGGAAACGGCAGCTACAGACAAAGCGGCAGTAATTCCGGCAGTCACAGCAAAATAGGAAAACGCGGCCGCCAGATACAAAATCATCACGGACGCCACCGCTTTTTTGTGAGCCTGCCCTGAAAAAGAAGCAGCAAGACCTGTTTTCTTTGCCATTGGAAAGGTGACCACTGACAAGCCGCTTAAAGCTCGCTCAACAACAAATACTCCTCCAAAAGCAGGCAGAAGCCGCGGGGAAATTTCTCCCCAGAAACCTGTCCACATCATAAAGTACACACAGGCTCCAATTATGGCAAAAGCGCCTGTGTGGGGATCTTTGAGGATTTCCAGCTTTTTTTCCCGGCTTTGATGGGAAGAAAGAGCATCCACCGTATCCAAAAAGCCGTCCATATGGATTCCTCCTGTAACTAAAACAGGAATGGCTGGGGGCAGCAGCTTTCCAAGCCACTGAAACTCAAGTCTTGTGCAGACCCAAACCGCCGCCCACAGGACCAGTGCCACCGCCACGCCTACAGCCGGGAAAAAACACATGGCATATTTCATTCTCTTTTCGCTCCACTCAACCTGAGGCATTGGAATCCTGGAGTACATGGAAAAGGCAATTACAAAACTTCCCAATAAATCCATTTATTCCTGTTCCTCCCTTTTTACTCCTGAATAAGCAGTTTTGATGCTGATTCCCCTGAGCCTTCCGATCTTTCCGGAAAGAGCGGAAATAATATTTTGGGGAGCGTCTACAGCAATGCTGATAACACATACCTGTTTTTGAGGATAGGGGATTCCCATTCTTCCAATAATATGTTTCCGATACTGGTGGAGAATATCGTTAAGTGCCTCCACAGACTGATCGTCTTCCACAATAATGCCCATTACGGCAATTCTAGTTTCCATCTAAGTCTCATCTCCCTTTTTACCATAGCCCGGTATTTTTAACAATCAAGGGAATTTTGCAGTTTACCTCAGCCACATAGCCGGCCGCCTGGCCCAGTTTTTGATTTACCAGTCCAAGAAGCCTTATGTATCTCAGAGTATCCTCCTGATACTTAATCCCGTCTGAAAAGATCTCATTGGTTACAATAACCAGATGATCTGTCTGAGACGCCAGATTCTCCACTCCCTCCTCTATTTCCCGGATAATCTCTTCCTCATCCGCTGTTTCAGCAGTATCTTCCTCTCCTGTTCCAAACATCTCATTTGCCAGAAGGTTGGACATACACTCCAACAGAAGGACTCCGCATCGTTCTCCCTGAAGGATAAGATCTTTTAAATTTTTATATCTTTCTATGGTCTCAAATCCCTTTCCCGCTCTCATTCTTCGATGGCGGGCTATTCTTTTTTCGCATTCCTCATCCCACGGCTTCATAGCTGCCAGATAAATCCTGCGTCCGCTCCCCACTGTTACTGCCAGATTTTCCGCCCAGGCGGATTTTCCGCTTCCGCTTCCTCCTGTCACCAGAAAAATCATTTTTCCCCTCCCAACTCTTCATAGGGTTCCACCTGAATCTCATCAAAGGTGCTCATGGAACGATATACTTCCAGAGCCATTTCAAGAAGAGGCACGGCGGCCACAGCCCCTGTTCCCTCTCCCAGACACATGCCGGCCTGAATCAAAGGCTTAAGCCCCAGAGCGTTAAGGGTCAGGAGACCGGCCGGCTCTGAAGACACATGAGAAGCCACCATATACTCCGGAGCAAGAGGACACAGGGACTTTGCAGCCAAGGCCGCCACAGCAGAAATAAATCCGTCTACCAGGACAGGAATTCTCCAGATGGCTCCGCCCAAAAAAACCCCTGCCATAGCAGCCAGATCAAACCCTCCCACAGAGGACAATACATCCCCTCCATCCCGACAGCTGTGTCCGTATTTTTCAACTGCCTGTTCAATAACCTGAATTTTTCTTGCCAGCCCCTGATCACTAAGGCCGGCGCCCCGGCCTGTAACCTGGTGAACCGGCAGATTTAACAGCAGAGAACATACTGCGCTGCTGGTAGTAGTATTTCCGATTCCCATTTCCCCTGTAGCCAGAAGACCGTATCCTTTGGCCTTCAGATCCCCCGCAAGGTCTATGCCAATGCCTATGGCCTGGAATACCTGTTCTCTGGTCATGGCTGGCTGGCGAAGAAAATTTCTGGTTCCCCGGGCAATTTTTCTGTTAATAAGAGGATAAGTACTTCCACTTACCAAATCTCCTGTAGTACCAACATCCACAGGGAAAACATTTACCCCCGCCTTTTTGGCCATCAGACAGACACAGCTGTCTCCTCGGGTCATATTTTCAGTGACAATGCCTGTAACCTCCTGACCGGTCTGAGTGACCCCTTCTTCTACAATTCCATTATCCCCGCACAGGATTAACAGTCCCTTCTTTCCAAAATCCACGTTATGGCTTTCCTGTATCCCTGCTATACGGATAATATCTTCCTCTAAAATTCCAAGACTATTTAAAGGTTTTGCCACCTGGCTCCACCGTTTTTTTGCCTGAGACATAGCAGCCTGATCCAAGGGCCGTATGCCTTCCAGCATTTTTTTTACCTCAGATTCTTTCCATTCCTTCACGGCCTTTCTCCTTTCCGTATTCTCTGCAGTCTGCCAGCCATCTGGCCGCAAATTTCTCATTAGATGGATAATAAAAATGTGGGAATCCTGCCACTGCTTTCTTTTCTGACTGCACGCATTCCCATCCCCTGTTTTGTCCTGGTTTTGCTGCCCAGAGACAACTGCCGTTACAGGAGCTGTCCCAGTAGTGAAATTCATGGCCTTTGATGGTTTCTCCAGGGAGAAGATAAGGAAAAACTTTATCTTCGGAATCTGTCTTCCCAACGCTCATCTCAATATAACCAAATCTGGACAGCCTGTTAACTGGATAGCTTCTCCCTGGAAGAACTCCTGCCATGGGAAATTTCTGTCCTTCCTTATTCTCCAGGCTTTCCAGAAGATAAAGAAAACCGCCGCACTCTCCCAGGATAGGCATTCCTTCCAGAGCCGCCTGTTTCACAGCCGCTCTCATAGACCGATTTTCTCCCAGTTCACATCCGTGAAGTTCCGGATAACCGCCGCCGAAAATAATTCCGCAAACTCCCTCTGGCAAATTTTCGTCCTTAAGAGGGCTAAAGGGTACCAGTTTGGCTCCCAGCTTTTCCAAAAGCCTTAAATTCTCCTGATAGTAAAAACAGAAGGCTTCATCCAATGCCACTCCGATTTTTATTTTTCGCTTTTCCTTTTTCTCCTGTTTCTTTCCGGTTTCTTTCTCCGGCAAAGTCAGGCTGGAGGCCGACCCGGCCAGTTTCAGAATTCTCTCTACATCCAGGGATTCCTTAATCCTCAGGGCAAAAGTCTCCAGCTCTTTTTCCAGCCGGCTCTGCTCTTGTGGAAGCACCAGGCCCAAATGGCGGCTTTCCAACACAGCCTCTTTGCACTCCTCCACCCAGCCCAAAACAGGAAGTCCAAGTTTCTCCATCTCCACTGTCAGCCTTGGAACCATACTTCTGGAAATTCGGTTAAGAATTACACCCTTTATTCTGCTGTCCTCTCTGTATTCCAGGAATCCCTTTGCCACGGCGGACAAAGATAAACTGGCTCCGCGGCAGTCTAAAATGAGAATCACAGGACAGTCTAAAACCCTGGCCACTTCATAGGAGCTGGCTGTTGTGGTGTTTCCTCCCATTCCGTCATAATAGCCCATAACACCTTCCACCACAGACACCGAAGCGCCCTGAGAAATCTCCATAAACTGGCTCAAAAGCTGGCTTTCCGGCTGAAACCAGGTATCCAGATTTCCTCCGTCAATGCCCTGGACAAACTTATGGAACAGAGGATCTATGTAATCCGGTCCGCATTTATAGGCCCTGCAGCTGATTCCAAGATCAGAAAAAAGCTTTAAAATCCCGCAGGTAATTATGGTTTTTCCACTTCCGCTTTTAGGCGCAGCCAGCATGAAACGGGGATAATTACTGGTCAAAAAGCTCCTCCTCTCCTCCAAAAGCAATAATGTAAACAGGATTCTGCCCTTCCATCAAATGGCAGTTTCCCATCTTTTTTGATCTGGACACCTGCATCTGAACAATCTGAGCCTCTATCTGTCTTCCTTCCAGCCAGCTCATAATCCGGGCAATGGATTCCAATGCAATGATATTGGCTACCACTCGTACCTTTGGATTTCTTCTTATAGCTTCTTCTAAAACAGCCCCAGCTCTTTTTCCCCCTCCCCCCAGAAACAGGTGGGTGGGAACAGGAAGCTCTTCAAGAATCTCAGGGGCCCGCCCTTTCACTGCTGTAACATTGACAGCATGGAACTTCTCTCTGTTTCGCTCAATCAGATCCAGCGCCTCTTCCTTTTGCTCCACTGCATAAACCCACCCTTTAGGAAGAAAAAAGGAGGCCTCCACAGATACCGATCCAGTTCCTGCTCCCACATCCCATAAAATAGAATCCTCCTTTAGTTCCAGCTTTGATATGGAAACTGCGCGAACTTCACTTTTGGTCATGGGAACTGCACCCCGGATAAACCACTCATCTCTCACTTTCCTCATCTCCTGTCTCAATAAGTACCGCGCAAAGGCTGTGAAATTTCCGGCCTCCCACTTCTCTGGCCAAGGCCGTAAAAATCTTCTCTTCCTTATAAGAAAGTTTTTCTGCTACAGTAACTCTTCTGTCTCCAAAGCCCCTCTCTGTCATCTGTCTGCACAGGGCACCTGCACTGCTCTCTCCCCCCAGAAGGACAAAAACGCGTCTGTAATTTTCAAGTGACTGCCAGATATTATCCACTCTTCCATGGAGGGTTACGCAGTGTACATCCTCCCAGCTGGTTTTTAATCTGGCGCAGAGGTAGGATAAAGAGGAAATCCCCGGAAAGATCTCCGTCTCGTACCGGTCCTCTTGCAGTTTTAAGACTTCTGTCATAGCTCTGGCTCCGCTGTAAAATCCCGTATCTCCGGAATATAAAACTGATGCTTTTCCGTACTCTTCATGGCTGTTCAGCCAGGCAAGTATTTCTTCTGCCTTGTATATGGATACCCGCTCCCCCTGAAAACGGGAAATAGGCACAGACTGTATCATACGAGGGGCTCCAAAGATCACCTGACTTTCCATTATCGCTTTGACAGCGGCCTCTGTCATCTGTCCCTCCCCTCCCATACCGATTCCCACAAGAGAAATTCTTCGTTTCTGTTTTCCCTCCCTTTCCGCCTTGGAAAAATCTCGTTTCAACAGTTCCATTGCTTCGTTTAATGAGATTCCTTCCTCTTTCACCGGTCTTCCAAGAACCACTGCAGGAATTTGGCAAATCCTGGCAGCTTCCAGCTTTTCCTCAAATCCTCCCGCTCTTCCGGCTTCTTTTGTCAGGAGACAGCTAATGTTAAGCTGACGGATCATGGCACAGTTCATTTCCACGGAAAAAGGCCCCTGCATAGCAATGAGATGGCGTCCTTTCAACCCCATATTTTCACAGGCTGCCAGAACCTGAGAAGTGGGAAGCACACGTACAAACAGACGCTCCTCGTAATCTTTAAGGGCCGTCAGTTCCTTCAGCTCCTTGCTTCCTGTGGTTGCCAGAATGTTTCCCTCTATATTTTTCAAAATCCTTAGGACCTCCTCCCAGTCCCCGGCAAACAGAACCTGATCCATAATCCGGGCCTGAGTCTCAAGAGACTGGCGCAGGATGCGACAGTATGGAATCTGTGTTGTCTCACAGGCTTTCTTTACATTTTCACTGACCTTTCTGGCATAAGGATGAGTGGCATCCAGCACAAGAGATGGATCCCACTCTTTCAAAAAAGCCCTCATTTCTTTTTCATCCATAGCCCCTTCCCGGACCAAACTCTTCAGCCCCGGATCAAGAACCTGACTTCCATAGACTGTGGCTACGCAGACCACAGCCTGAATCCCCTGTTCCTGACAGTACCCGGCAAGAAGTCTTCCCTCTGTTGTTCCGCCAAAAATCACAACTTTACACATTTCTGTATCCTCTTGGAGTAATCATGCGTCCCTGAATATTTTTTGTATTGGAGCTGCCGATAAACACAGTGGTAAACATATCCGCTTCCAAATCTTTTAACTCTTTAAGGGTAAGCACCTCCATAGTCTCTCCCTCTCTCCCAATATTTTTTACCCAGCCGCAGACAGTTTCCGGACCTCTCAATGAAAGAACAACATCACAAGCCCATTTTAAATAGTCTGCTCTCTTTTTGCTGGCCGGATTATAGAGACATATAACAAAATCCGCCTGAGCAGCCGCTCTCAGCCTTTTCTCAATAATCTCCATAGGAGTCAGAAGGTCGCTTAAGCTGATAACCGCAAAATCATGGCCTAAAGGGGCCCCCAAAAGGGCTCCCCCTCCTAAAGCCGCTGTCACTCCCGGCACCGCCTCTATGTCAAAGGATTCCTCTCCTGCCAGCTGGAAAATAAGGCTGCTCATTCCATAGACTCCAGAATCCCCGCTGCACACCATGGACACAATTTTTCCCTTTTTTACCAGATCAAGAGCCATCTGACACCGTTCTTTTTCCTGACGCATGGGCGTGGTCACATATTCTTTCTCCGGAAAATGCTCCCGTACCAGTTGAGCATATACCGTATATCCCACAATCACCTGGCTTTTTTCAAGGGCCCGAACTGCCTTTACGGTCATCTGCTCATAGGCACCCGGTCCGATTCCCACAACATATAATTTACCTTTTTGGTTCATGGTGTCCTCCTATTCTGTTTATTCTATCTGTATTTTTTTATCCACCACAGCTGCCGATACAGTCACTCCGTCCATTGCCCACTTGCCTGTAATCAGCCTGCCTCCTCCCATAAGGCCTGCCTGCCAGACAGCAGCTCTCTGACACACATTATCCACTCCCGTAATTCCCTTTACAAAAGGTGAAGGTTCAAACTTCCCTTCTGCCATTGAAAGTTCCTGTGAGGAATAAAAAGAAAGAGGAATCTTACTTTCCCTGGCCCATAAAACAAGTCCCGCCTCCCCTTTCTTCAGATCTATGGAAGCGGCGGCGGCCACGGCTCTTTCATCCAGCTTTTCCTCTGCCAGAAAAGTTTGAACTGCCCAAGCAATTTTCTCTTTTTCCGTTCCTTTTCGGCATCCAATTCCCAGCACCACTGCCTTTGGAACCAGACGAAGAAACGAGAATGCCTTCCCCTTTTCTTCTGCTTTCACCGTCACATGAATTTCAGGGCAGCAGACATCCTTTTTCCCCTTTCCATCATCCCATAAAAGTTCTTCCGGAAGCCTGCCTTCCACAGGAAAGTCACAGTGAAACACGGCCTTTTTCCCTTCCAGAAGTGCTGCGGACACACTCTTTGCCAGAGACATATCGGCAATCCAAAGATTGTTTTTCCTGGCAAACTCGTCTACTGCAAACAAACCTCTTCCATCTGTGGCCGTAGTAATAACCGGAACGGCATGACAAATTTCAGCGGCTTTTTTTGCCAGCTCATTGGCGCCTCCCAAATGACCGGACAAGAGAGAAATGGAAAATTGTCCCAAATCATCCACGACTACAACTGCCGGATCGGTGGTCTTTTTCTTAACAAACGGCGCAACAGCCCGAACGGCAATGCCGGCGGCACACACAAAGATCAATCCATCCGCCTGGAAAAATTCTCTCTCCGTCCAGTTGGAAAGAGACTCGTTCAGAGGCAAAACCTTTCCTTCTGCCCCGGCAAACCTGACAGGAGCCCAGACTTTTGCTTTATGCCCTGCCGCCTCAAAGCCCGCTGCCAGATCTGCTCCAAGCCGGGCTCCTTTTTCACTGAAGGAAATCAGAGAAATTATCATTTTATGTCTCTCTCCCTAATCGAAATTCCGTGGTAAAGTCCGGATCATAAAGTTTAGACCGTTCATAACCCTTTTGAGCTACGGCCTCTCCCACTATAATCAAAGCTGTTTTATAAATTCCTTCCTTTAAGGCCTCCTCTGCCATGGTTCCTACCGTACACCTGATTACCTTTTCCTGCGGCCATGTTGCCCTATAAACCACGGCTGCGGGAGTATCCGAGCTGTATCCCCCTTCCACCAGCTCTCCTGCCAGTTTCTCCAGCATACCTGCACTTAAAAAAATAACCATAGTGGCCTGGTGGGAAGCAAAGCTTCTTACAGATTCCTTATCTGGCACAGGAGTTCTCCCTGCCATACGGGTAATTACCACACTTTGAGATATCTCCGGAAGCGTATATTCCATCTCAAGGGCTGCCGCCGCTCCGCAGAAAGAACTGACTCCCGGACAGATTTCATAAGGAATGCCTCGCTCCTCAAAGGCATCCATCTGTTCCCGGATTGCCCCATAGATACAGGGATCTCCTGTATGAAGACGAACTGTCATATGTCCCATTTTTTCCGCCTGCTCCACAGTCTCCACCACCTGCTCCAGAGTCATGGAAGCGCTGTCATACACCTGGCAGCTGCTTTTTCTATATTCCAGAAGTTCCCTGTTTACCAGAGAACCTGCATAGATAATGATGTCCGCATTCTCCAGCAGTTTTCTTCCCCTCACAGTAATCAAATCCGCTGCTCCCGGTCCTGCTCCTACAATATATACCATAATGCCTCCTCTTTCCCGCCATTTTTTATCAGTTCCATTCTTTCCCTATGTATGGTCTACGGTACAATAATCAGAGAATAATACCCTGGCTGTTCTGGAATTTCTTCTAAAGACAAGTACACCTTCTCATTTTCCATTCCGCAGTTTTCCACCATAAGGGCCTGTCTGCCTCTCTGGATGAGAAGTTCCTTCAGCCGTCCCATCTGACGTCCGGCCTTCATGTATACCTTGGTTCCAGGCAGGTCTATGGTATCCTCAATTTGATGAGAAGCTGATATAATGTGAAGCTGGCCTGAGCCAATGGATAGAGGAGTTAAAAGCTTGGCTGCGCAGGCGCAAAAAGATGGGACTCCGCATTCCATGGAAATTTTAAATCCCCTTTCTGCTACTTTCTCCATTACATAGGCAAAAGTAGAATATATTGTGACATCCCCCAGAGTGAGGAAGCCAACAGACTGTCCCTTTTCAAGACAGGAGACCAAAACCTGAGCGGCTTTTTCGTGACTGTCCTGCAGTTTTTTTCTGTCCATGGTCATAGGCATGGGAAGACATAAAATCTCCTGATTCTCTATTTCGGGCACTGCCGCCCTGGCAATATTATAAGCTACGCAATTTTCTTTCTTCTCATGGGGAATGGCGATCACCTGACACTGCCGGATCCGTTTTACTGCCTTTAAAGTCATAAGCTCCGGATCTCCCGGCCCCACTCCGATTCCGTATAAAATTCCTCTGTTCTGATTCTCCATACTCTCTTTCTTTTCTCTCCTGTTCTGTTGTCTGTCCTTTCAGCCTTTCTATAAGGCTGTCCGCTCCCCGACTTTTTCCCAGAAGGCCCAGATCCTGAGAAAAAAATACAGTTTCTGCTTTTATCCGGTTCCCCGACCATTTTCCCAGCCAAAACGAAGCAGTTTGGGCTGCGTCAGCCATAGTCTGCAACAAAATGCCGGCCTGCCTCAGCAAAACAGCTGCCTCTTCCGTTGTATTAGATTCTAAAATTTTCTTTTTTAGAATTTCCTTTTCTTCTGCTTTTACATAGTTTCTGGCAAAGGACCAGATGGCTTCCATGCGCCCATCCCCAAATTTAGAATGAGTATTTTTCATCCCTGCAGCCACCTTGATCAGCTTTCCCGCATGTCCGACAAAAAGCACTTCCTGGATTCCTTCTTTAGCTGCAGCCTCCACAGCCCAGGCCGCAAAGTTGCTGCACTGGATCCCAAAGTCCAAAGAAAATCCCAGCTGTTCCCTGACAAAAGTTTCCCCATAATTTCCCGGTGTCAGAATGAGCCGCTTTACGCCTTCCACCGCTTTCATATGAATCTCCAGGGAAATAGTAGCCATAAGAGCCGCCTCGCTCATAGGTTCTACCACCCCAGTGGTGCCCAGTATAGAAATTCCTCCAACAATGCCAAGTCTGGGGTTAAAGGTTTTTTGGGCCAAGTCAGCTCCTTGGGGCGCCCAGATCCGAATTAGAAGCGGATAAGAAAGCTCCCTGCCCGCCATCACCTCATCTACCTGGCGAAAAATCATCTGCCTGGGAACAGGATTAATGGCCGGCTTACCTGGCGGACAGGCAAGCCCCGGCTTTGTAACCTTCCCAATCCCCTCCCCGCCTGTAAGATACAGAGGAGCGTTCCCTTCATACCGGTAAAACCACGGTTTCTCCTCTCCCCGATATATCTCTACAGACGCAAAAATCAGGGTCTGATCCGTTACATCGGGATCATCCCCTGCATCCTTTTTCACAGCACAGGAGGCCTTTTCCTCTTCTCTCACAACATGAAAAAGGGGCAGATTGGCCTCCGTCCCTTTTGGCGTCTGAATCTTTACATAGTCCGGTTTCTTTCCCTTAAGCAGCATAATAGCGGCCGCCTTCGCAGCTCCAGCCGCACAGGTTCCCGTAGTAAAACCGCTTCTAAGCTTTTTCTCTGCTCCCATGGCCTCTCCTTTTCTTGACCTACATTATAAAAGATTTTTTCCTGGGACGCAAGATTTTTATTCTTCCTGCTGCTCCTGCCGGTCCAGAGCCTGCTGTTTCAGCTCCCTTTTTCTCTTGGTAATCAGCCCGCCAATCTTGCCGCTTTCTTTGGCCGTCAGACTTCTCCAGCCTCCCTGTATTACCTTATCCCCCAGTCCCAGTTCTGTGGCAATCTCAAATTTTAAAATTTCCTCCGGCTTTAAATTCCTTGGATCGAAGGGCTTATCCTTTTTTCCTTTTGACATAATAACAGGCATACTCCTTTCAATTATTTGAAAAGAGTATGCCCCAAATCCGTTTTTCCTAAACCCGTTTTAGTTTCTTCTTGGTATAATCACCGCCGCTATAATATAAGCTAAAATCCCTGGGCCGGAACAGGCCAGCACTGCCCATAAAAGGCGAATCAAAGTAGGATCGATATTAAAATATTCCCCAATTCCCCCGCAGACTCCGCAGAGCATTTTATTGGTATCTGATCTGTATAATCTCTTGTCATTCATGAAAGCCTTCTCCCCTTTCTCCTAAATATTGCGTATTTTATGGCTGTCAGTTTTCTTGAAACTCAATATTCACGCTTCCCACATCGCAGCCTAAATCCATCTCTCTGGGAGCGTTGTTATCAATCCACCGGCTGCTTTCCAGGCCGCCGTAACTGACTCCATCTATAGTAATAGAGCCAAGGGACGAATTCAGCTTATAATTGTAATCGGATGGCTCTCCCTCCAAAATCATCTCCAAGGATCCCACATCCACCTCAGCTTCTATATTCCCCGTCACCTGACCATGAAGCTCTATGGTTCCCACATCACAGCCTGCAGACAGTTCCTCTGCCCTTATCTGGTCCGCCTGAATAACGCCTACATCCAGCTGAAGATCCAGACTTCCAAACTCTCCCTCAGTAAAAACAAGGGTTCCGTTGTCCACTTCCGCCTTCAGGGACTGGGCATCTACAGAGTCAACCTCCACATAGGGGGCATTGTCTTTCCTTCCCCAACGGAATCTGTCTTCCTTATTAATTTCCAAATCCACCTGGGAGAAAGAAAAGTCTTCCGGCACCTCAATAAACACCACGCCTCCGGTATAATCTGAAAAGTCCAACGTTTTCGGCCTCACTGCTACGTTCAAAGTATCGTACTCTAAATGACAGTTCCAATAGTCTTTAGGGGCATTGCTGTATACTTCCACTGTGTCCGTACCTGCACCTGTCAAAACAATCACATCACCCCAGTCAGATTCCAGATGAAGGTTTCTTACCATATCCGTTCCAAAAACCACACGGTCATCTAAATAATCATCTGAAAGACGTTCAAATGGATATCCATGGCTTCGCACTCCCCACCATTCTTCCAGCCGTCTCCCTGCTTCGGAACCTCTCTCCAGCCAGCTGCCGGAAGCAGCTCCCATAATCATAGAAACTGCCGCCACAACACCACCTGCCACCATACAGATCACGCCTGCCGCAATGCAGATTTTTGTGAATTTCTTCATCTCTTTTGCCCCCTTCCATGAATCAGGCTGCCTGCCAGATTAACACAGCTTCTTAACAGCCATGGAACAAATTTTCCGTAGAAAACGGCGCAGAAAGCGATTCCCAACAAACCCGTGCCAAAGAGAAATAGTCCGCAGCCCAAAAGAAGGCTTCCTGTCATTACATCCACCAGCAGGAAGCAGATTCCCCCTACTACCAGGCCAATACCGCCTGCCAGAAGACCAAAGGTAACACCGCCTACCAAAAGTAAGGCTGTCAGCACCATTCCAAAAACTCCGCTGATCACCCCTACAATTCCTCCTCCTATGCTAAGAAGCACCGGCGCTGCTGCAATAATAAGAAGAATCCAGGCTACAGTTTTGGCCGTATTTCTCTTTGTCTCTTTCTTTGACCCATCAACGGATTGTCCTTCCCCAGCTTTATCCTCGGTAAATGTCTGCTTCTCTCCTGATTTCCCAAACTCTCTTACCTCAGGGAGGTCAAAACGCTCTGCCATTTCATAACCTGGATTCTTAAACCGTTGGTCCTGATAGCCGGTTTCTGTAAATTCCCCTCCATCCTCCAGATTCCCAGACAGATCAGAGCGGATTATGGAAGCTATCCTTTCAGGACTTCCAAACTCCCGTATCACCTGTTCCTCATTATCAGGACCTGCCTCTTCCAGATAATCGCTGTAATAACTTATGGCATCTTTCTTGTCCTCCTCAGAAATGTCAGACAAAAGATATTCCAGCTCTTTCATAAACTCAACCCTGTTCATATGTGCGCCTCCTCAAAAATCTTGGAAATTTTGCCGGAATAGCTGGACCATTCTCCTTTATAAAGTCCCAGCTGAACTCTGCCCTTTTCTGTGATTTTATAATATCGGCGGTTCCTGCCGTCAATTGCCTGGTCGTATACTTCCAGGCACTCTTCCTTTTGAAGCCGGCGCAGTACAGGATAAAGAGTCGACTCTGAAACATCAATGGCCTGCCGTATATCCTGAGTAATCTTGTATCCGTAGGTTCCTTCCTCATCCCTTGATACCACCGCCAGAACCACCGCATCCAAAAGGGCTGCTCCTGTATTAAATACCATATATGTTCTTCCTTTCTCTGCTGATATTAACCCTCCATGCCCTTCCCCAAAAGCCATCCTGGACTGCAGCCCACATGCCGTTATTTATGAAAGTTTGTTGAAGGGCACTTGGCATCCCCGAACAGATGCTGTCTGCCAGCGGCAGACTTTCATTGTAAGTTTGTTTTGCCGGGAACTTAAATTTATTCCTCCGGGGCTTTGGGAATAATGACAGCGGCGGCAAAATAGACGATAATACTGCTTCCCAAAATAGAAATACCGAAAAAAGAATCAAACATATGGCGCCAAGGCTGGCAAAGAGCCAGAAGAACCCAGATGAGCCGAATAATCACTGGATCAATATGAAAATACTCTCCGATTCCTCCGCAAACGCCGCACAAAACCTTATTCTTTACAGAGCGATAAAGCTTCTTTGTCTCCATAAAACCACCTTCCCCCTCTATTTCTCATGATATTATTTTATAACATATATTATATGATCCATATATATTATATTTCATATAATATTAGATGTCAATATATATTGTGCAGAATAGAAATAATTTTACATCAAAGATTGACCGGTATAAAATGATTTCTTATAATAAAAATAGATTTAATAAAATAAATTGAGAAACAAGGAGGAAGCCTCTGTGAACCTGAAATCTGCTGAAATTGATGATATGGATCTTTTACTATCCAACGATTCACATATAAACAGAGACGAACTGGAAAATCTCATCCGCTTGAATCGCGTTTTCTTAATAGAATATGAGGGAACCTTCGCAGGGTGGTTTCGGTATAACCTGTTTTGGGATGCCATTCCCTTTTTAAATCTTCTCTATATTTTTAAAGAGTTCAGGGGATCAGGACTTGGCCGACAGGCTGTCACCTTCTGGGAACAGGACATGAAAAGAGCCGGATATTCCCTGGTTATGACCTCAACGGTCTCCGGGGAATTTGCCCAGCATTTTTATTACAAACTGGGCTACCAGGCAGTGGGCGGCTTCATGCTCGCAAATGAACCCTATGAAATAATTCTCCAGAAATGTCTGTAAGCCTGTCTGCGGGCCGGCATGGCCTTTCAGTCATGCCGGCCCGCGGCAATGAAATTATTTTCTTACTGACAGATCCTTTTTAAAGCTGCTTCACACCATTTCCTATAGAAACATCCTTCTCCACACCTGCTCCATATAATCCAGAAAACCGGCCCGCTCCACCCTTCCTGCTGCCATCACTTTCACCTTCCCCAGTTCTTTTCCCTCAAGAGAATACACAAGCTCTCCCACCTCACTGTTCTCCTCTACAGGAGCCTCTATAGATTCCGGAAGCCGAAGATTTTTTTCAATGGCGGACAGATCCTCTCCGTTAATGCTGAGATAAGAAAATTCTCCTCCATATTTTAAAGGAACAGACATTGCTACTCCTTTTCTTACTTCCATCTGAGGCAGCACCGGCATTTCTTCATCCCGGTACAGCTGACAGGAAGCGAATCCATAATCCAGAAGTTTTTTCGCCTCCTCAAACCTTATCTTATAGTCCGGAGCGCCCATAATAACAGCAATCAAATCAACCCCGTCCTTTGTGGCCGTTGCGGAGACACAGTATTTTGCCAGGGAGGTGGATCCAGTTTTCAAACCAGTTACCTGAAAATTCGCTGCCATTTTCAGAAGCTTATTGGTATTTGCAAGGCCAAATTCTTTTGAACCTTTATCTGTCACATGAGTAATATTTTCCATCCATATGGTAGAATAGTTATGTATCTGAGGATATTTGGTAATCAGTTCCCGGGACATAATGGCCACATCTCTGGCTGTTGTTACATGGGTAGGAGAATCTGTCAGGCCGCAGCAATCCTCAAAATTTGTGTTGTTCATTCCCAGCCCCTTTGCCCTCTCATTCATCATTTTTACAAATTCCTCTTCTGAGCCGGCTATATATTCTGCCATTGCTACAGAGGCGTCATTGCCGGACGCCACCACAATACATTTAATCAGCGTTTCTACTGACTGCTGCTCTCCTTCCTCCAAAAACACCTGGGATCCTCCCATAGATTTTGCTCTTGCACTGGTAACTACCTGATCAGTCATTTGAATTTTTCCCGATTCCAGAGCATCGAAAATCAAGATAAGAGTCATAATTTTTGTAATGCTGGCGGGGCTCCTCTTCTGATCTCCTTCCTTCTCATAAATTACCTGGCCTGTGGATGCCTCCATAAGAATACCGCTGGGTGACTGAAGATCAGGCCCCCCGGCAGTACTGCCGCCGTCTGCCTGGGCAAATATCAGATCAGAAGCAGCGGCAACATCCGGCTCTCTGGCCCAAATTTCACCACTTATGGACGAAAACAGCAAAAAAAAGGCCAGAAAAACTGCCCCTATTTTTTTCATCTCATTCTCTCCCTACAATTCCTTAATCCATTTTATGGAAGCGCCCTGCACTCTTATGTCATTTCTTTAAAAAATTCCTTAAATTTTTCTTCCCGGATTTCTTATTAATGGAAAATATGTTATACTTGTGCCAATCAAATAAGAGTATAGAAAAAGTAGAGGTTTTATAATGGATATTGATGATTACCGCAAACGAGTAGCAAAACGCAGAAAAAAGAGAGCGTTTCAGAATCTTCTTCTTATTATTGCATTAATTCTGGTTTTATGTCTCACTGTTTTTGCCATATTTACACTAATAAAACACACCGGAAAAGCAGCCCCTGTCTCCTCAGTGACAGAAAATTCTTTCGCTTTTGCCACTTCCAGTCAGGCATGGGAATCTGGCGAAACGGATGTTCCTCCTTCCCTTCCGGCTGTGGAAACAGCAAAAGACCTCCTTGCAGAAGCGGAACAGCTTGCCCTGCAATACGACTATGACGGAGCCATAAAACTGATTCAGTCGGATGAGTCTTTGGCCTCTTCTCCTGAAGGGCTGGAGAAAATCTCCCAGTATCAGTCCACCAAGGACACCCTTGTACGGATTAATCCAGAAGAAGTTACCCATGTATTCTTTCACTCTCTGATTATGGATACCTCAAAAGCCTTTGACGGCGATTCCAGACAGAATGGCTACAACCAGATGATGACTACAGCTTCTGAGTTTATTAAAATAATGGAGTCCATGTATGAAAAAGGCTACGTGCTGGTACGCCTTCATGATCTGGCATATGAAACCACAGACGACCAGGGAAACCCCGTATTTGTCTACGGCGATATTATGCTTCCGCCGGGGAAAAAGGCATTTGTTCTGTCTCAGGATGACGTATGTTATTACGAATATATGGAAGGAGATGGATTTGCATCCCGTATTGTCATAGGGGAGGATGGCTATCCTACCTGTGAAATGAAGCTGGAGGATGGTACTGTGGTTACCGGTGACTACGACCTGGTTCCTATTCTGGAACGGTTTATTCAGGAACATCCTGATTTCTCCTACAAGGGCGCAAGAGGCGTTCTGGCGTTTACTGGATACAATGGCATATTAGGCTACCGCACAGATGAATCCTATAAAGATACCAATCCCACTTACGAGGAAGACAGAAAACAGGCCGCTCAGGTTGCCCAGTGTCTGAAAGAGCATGGCTGGGAACTGGCCTCTCACAGCTGGGGACATCGGAATATGGGGTCAATTTCCATGGAACATTTCCGCCTGGATTGTGATAAATGGGAAGCCAATGTCGAAACCCTGATCGGGCCAACTGATATTATCCTCTTCCCCTTTGGAAGCGATATTGGAAGCTGGAAGCCTTACACAGATGACAACGAGCGCTTTGCCTACTTAAAATCCCTGGGCTTCCGCTATTTCTGCAATGTAGATGCCAGCAAGCCTTACTGGGTACAGATGGGGCAGGATCATTTCAGACAGGGAAGACGGAATCTGGACGGATACCGGATGTACTATAATCCAGACAGTTTAACCGATCTTTTTGATGTTTCCCAGGTGTTTGACCCTTCCAGACCCCTTCCAGTTCCTCCCATGTAGCCTTTCACATGCTACCGGCAATAAAGGAAAGGAAACAAAAAATCCTTCAATATCAGCTCGTTTTATAGCGCTGATATTGAAGGATTTTCTGTTCACTTACTGTTTTATACCGTATTAAAACTGCACCACATCTCTAATAGGCTGGGCAGATGTCACTGACTCTGCGTAAAGCACAGGGCCCTCTCCATCATAATCCTTCCAGAACTCATAAGCGATTTTTGCCCGAACAGTTACCCACTGCTTTGTCTCCAGATCTTTGGCTTCCCTGGCCTTTGTAATAAATCCCAGAAAAGTCATATCATCGGCACAACAAGTCATGGCCATTCTGCCCGGAACAAAGTAATTCCTTGGAAATTCCGGAGATTTTAATACCATAGCGGTAAATTCCACCACTTTCCCTTCGTACCGGTCTCTTCGATCCATACAGTCAATATACCAGATTCCATAATCCTCAGGTTTAATTTTTATTACATCAGCGCTGACATCATAAGGAAGATCCTCGTCAGCAATTTCATCTATCTCTCCCTGGGAATCCTCAAACACAATTTCCCCTCTCTGACACATAGCCTTCAGGGTTCTGCGGTATCCTGACAGATCCTCAATCCCATCACAACGATTACAGATAACCAGTTCAGAATCCCTCACCATGGAATACAGCAAAGGCTTCATATTGGCAGAGTACAAATCAAATGTAGACATATCAATAATTGTAATCTGTTGATAAATTCTCCAGCTGTCAGGCAGCCTCAGCTTATCCAAATTCCACATCCCATTCCACTCAATCAGAATTCGTTCCGGATTGTTGAGTAGCTCCAGTTCAAACAGACGCTCTGGAGTCATATCCGCCAAGCTGTCAATGTAAACCACTGATGTTTTTGACCGCTTCAACAGCTGCTCATCATATTCATTCTCCCCTTCCTCGCATACCAGAAGCAGAGTCTTTCCATCTGTCTGGAAATAATCCTGATCCATAGTAAACTGAAGGAACTGGGTCTTTCCCGCTTCCAGGAATCCATCTATCAGGAATACTGGAATAAAATCCTCTTCCATTTCATAGTTATTCATTCCATCACCTGCCAAATACTTTCTTTAATTCTTCTTCCTTTAACTTGGCGCCAATTACGCATACCTTTCCAGTATATTCCGGCTTCCCTTCACGAATTTCATACTGTTCCGGAACCAGGTCAAAGTAGAACCATTTTCCCTGTTCCCCGGCTGGAACCATACCCTTAGCCCGCAGTACATCTCCATACTGATTGCCGTAAGCCAGCTCATCCAGAATCTGCTCCAGCTTTTCTCTTGATATAGCAGAAACATTCTCCATACCCCAGCTGGTAAATACCTCATCTGCATGATGGTGATGATGGTCATGGCCGCAGCCGCATTCTTCCTCATGATCGTGGTGATGGTGCTCATGATCGTGGCCGCAGCTGCACTCTTCCTCATGGTCGTGATGATGGTGCTCATGATCGTGGCCGCAGCCGCACTCTTCCTCATGGTCGTGATGATGGTGCTCATGATCATGGCCGCAGCCACATTCTTCCTCATGGTGGTGATGATGGTGCTCATGATCATGGCCGCAGCCGCATTCTTCCCCATGGTGGTGGTGATGCTCGTGGTGATAAGCTTCCACTTCTCTCATCAGATCCTCTGCCATAGTATCCGGTTTTTCAATAATTTCAAGAAGCTGACTTCCTGTTAACTGCTGGCACGGAGTAGTGACAATTGCAGCTTTTGGGTTATGCTCCCGAATCATTTCCACCACCTGATTTACCTTATCCGCAGGGGCAATATCCGTACGGCTGAGGACAATGGTTCCGGCATTTTCAATCTGGTTATTAAAGAATTCACCAAAATTCTTCATATACATTTTGCACTTCATCGCATCCGCAATGGTTACCGCGCTGTTGAGAGTTACGTCAATTTCAGATGCCACATCTCTTACTGCCTTCATAACATCAGACAGCTTTCCTACTCCAGAAGGTTCAATAATAACACGGTCCGGATTGTATTTCGTCAGAACCTCTGCCAGAGACTTTCCAAAATCACCTACCAGAGAACAGCAGATACAGCCGGAATTCATTTCCCGAATTTCAATGCCGGAATCCTTTAAAAAACCGCCGTCAATACCGATCTCGCCAAACTCGTTTTCAATGAGAACCACCTGCTCTCCAGCAATAGCCTCCTCTAAAAGCTTTTTTATAAAGGTTGTTTTTCCCGCTCCCAAAAAGCCAGATATAATATCAATTTTTGTCATATTCGTTTAACCTCTTTTCTTTCCAGAGTTTCCAGTTAACTACAACTACCTATTCTGTCACAAACCAATGTTAAAGTCAAGCCACAGCTATCTGTTTGCCTTTGTATTGTCTTCAATATTATACATCCAAAAGTCCTTTTGTAAAGTACTGTCATCTATGCAGCCTGATAAAATCCCTCTGAATCCGTCTTTCTGCCAAACAAAAAACACCCTGCGGACCACCTTTCCAAAACTAATCCGCAGGATGCTTTTAATTTTTTTTCATAAATCTTTTTATCCCTTGAAAAACCTCATCACTGATAATATGCTCCATACGGCAGGCGTCCTCTTCCGCCACCTCTCTATCTACCTCAGCCACCTTCTGTAAAAATGCTGTAAGCATTTTATGGCGTTCATATACGCTTTCTGCCTTCTGTCGTCCTTTATCTGTCAATTCAATCTCACCCTTAGGGCCTACCGTGATATACCCGTCTTCCTTCAGGATGCCTATGGCACGGCTTACACTGGGCTTACTGAAATTCAGCTGATGAGCAATATCTATGGAGCGAACCATACCGTTCTTCTCCTTCAGCCTCAAAATAGTTTCAAGGTAATTCTCACCTGACTCGTACATGGTATGTATCTCCTCCTGACAAAAGAAACTGTCTTCTGCTACTATCATATACGATTTCCAACTATAAGTCCAGTTTCTTTCCCAATTATTGTACAGCAAAGGAGTCTTCTTGGGAGGTGCATTCGATATGATACATATTCTTTCTCTTGATCAGACCGATTTCCTCCAAGGTCTTTACCATTCGATAAACCGTTGCCATTCCGATTGAAGGGTCTTTTTCCAATGCCTGATAATACATTTCCTTGCAGCAGCAGCATTCGTCTTCCAATATAATATCAATCAGGATTTTCCTCTGGGTGGTAATTCTGCATCCATGGGCCTTCAATTCCTGAATAATATACCGGCGTTTTGCATCCATCACTGCTGTATCTGTCATTGTTTACCCCTCCTCTCAAGATTTTTTCTTTTTTGCCTTATATGCCGCCCCATGACTTACGCAGCCGTGGCAGTGGCCGCCGCAGCCGCTGCAATTACATCCGCAGCTGCAGGTTCCCCTGTTTCTGTAAATGCTGCGGATCGCAAGCCCAGTCAAAATAATCAGGATTACGGAAATAATAATTGTTGCCCCATTGGCAGCCAGCCACGCTATCATAAAATACCTCTTTTCTCTAAAACATCAATTCTTAAGTTACGCTCTTGCAGCAGCTGCGCGTCCTTTCTCAGCTTTTGGAGCCGGACGGAACAGAAGATAAAGTCCGACAGCCAGAACAATGATGGCTGCTGCTGTTCCAACGCCAAATCCGCCGCCCATAATAAAGGAACCCAACTGATAAATAATCAGGCAGACACAGTACGCAAACACATTCTGGAATACAATTGCAAAAGCTGTCCACTTCTTATCACCAAATTCCTTAGCTGCTGTACTGATAGCGGCCAGGCAAGGAGAATCCAGAAGGTTGAAGGCAAGGAAGGAGAATGCTGCAATGGCGTTGCCCATAAAGAAGTCGTTCATTACGTACTCCCAAAGAGCAACATCTGTTTCTCCCGCGTCGGCCAGACCTGCAAGAACGCCCATAGTGCTGACAATACCCTCTTTTGCAACAAATCCGGAGATAGAAGAAGCAACTGCCTGCCAGCTTCCAAATCCCAGAGGAGCAAAAATAGGTGCCAGTATTCCGCCCAGCATAGCCATAAAGGAGTTCTCTGTCTGCTCTACAAGGCCAAACGCTCCGTTTTCAAAACCAAGAGTAGCCAGAATCCACATAACCATACAGCATACAAACAGGATGGTACCAGCCTTCTTTAAGAAGCTCCATACTCTCTCCCAAACATGCATCAGCACAGTCTTAGGGGATGGAATATGATACTGAGGAAGCTCAATTACAAACGGAGACGGATCTCCCGCAAAAAGCTTTGTCTTCTTTAATATAATACAGGAAATGATAACAGATGCAATACCAATAAAGTACATGGCAGGAGCCATCCACCAGGAACCTCCCATAATAGCGCCTGCAATCAGAGCAATAACAGGAAGCTTGGCACCACATGGAATAAATGTGGTCGTGATAATGGTCATCTTGCGATTCTTGTCATCTTCAATTGTCTTTGTAGCCATAATTCCCGGAACTCCACAGCCAGAGGAGATCAGCATTGGAATAAAGCTCTTACCGGACAATCCGAATCTGCGGAAAATGCGGTCCATAATGAAGGCTACACGAGCCATGTATCCGCAATCCTCAAGGAAGGACAGGAACACAAACAAAATTGCCATCTGAGGAGCGAAACCAATAGGAGCTGCAAGGCCGCCGATAATACCGTCTACAATCAAAGATACCAGCCAGTCGGAAGCGCCTATCGCCTCAAGGCCCGAAGCTACTGCAGGCTGAATCCACGCACCAAAGAGAGTATCATTGGTCCAGTCGGTAACAATTGTTCCAAGAGAAGTAACTGAAACATAGTATACCACAAACATAACAACCGCGAAAATAGGAAGAGCCAGCCATCTGTTTGTCACAATCTGGTCGATCTTATCAGAAGGTGTCATGCCTGTATGCTTCTTTTTCTGGCAGCCGGAAATAACCCTTCCTATGTAATCGTATCTTTCATTGGTGATAATACTTTCTGTATCATCATCTAGTTCCTTCTCTGCCTGAGCAGTGATCTCATTCAGTCTTCTTTCACTGTCTGCGGAAAGATTCAATTTCCCCAGAACCTTCTCATCCTTCTCAAACAGCTTAACCGTATACCAGCGAACCTGAGAATCAGGAACAGAGGATGGAACCAGCTGGGAAATCTCAGACAGCATATCCTCAACCTTTTGAGAAAACTCATGCTTCGGGATCTGAACCTGCTTTTGTCCAGCCAGCTTAATTGCTTTCTGAACCACCTGCTCCAATCCGTCTCCCTTTAAAGCAGAGGTTTCTACAACTTCACAGCCAAAGGCTGACGCAAGCTTTTTGGCATTCACCTGAATTCCCAGTTTTTCAGATAAATCAATCATATTCAGGGCGACTACTACGGGGATACCCAGTTCCAGCACCTGAGTTGTTAAATATAAGTTTCTTTCCAAGTTGGTAGCGTCAACCAGATTGATAATCGCATCTGGTCTTTCATTCAGCAGATAGTCACGGCTGACTACTTCTTCCAGAGAGTAAGGAGAAAGGGAATAAATTCCTGGAAGGTCGGTGATAATTACATCCTTGTTTCCCTTTAATTTTCCTTCCTTCTTTTCAACAGTAACTCCCGGCCAGTTTCCCACATACTGGTTGGAGCCTGTCAGATTGTTAAACATGGTCGTCTTGCCGCAGTTAGGGTTGCCGGCAAGCGCAATACGGATTGCCATACTCTTATTACCTCCTTCTTAGTTAGTTTCAACTAACTTATCAGTTAAAAATTGGGGACTTTACAGTCCCGGCTATTCAGGTAATTATTCTACCTCAATCAGCTCAGCGTCCTGCTTTCTTAAAGAAAGTTCATACCCTCTCACAGTAACCTCTACCGGATCACCTAAAGGAGCAACTTTTCTTACATAAACAGAAACGCCTTTTGTGATGCCCATATCCATAATACGGCGCTTCACGGCTCCCTCACCATTGAGCTTTTTCACTGTGACCGTGCTTCCGCAAGGTGTCTCTCTCAGTGTTCGCATCCTTGTTGTCCTCCTAAACCATAATCTTTCTTGCCATTTCTTCGTTAACAGCAACTCTGGAATCCTTGATATTGATTATCATGTTTCCGCTGATGGTGGATACCACAGTCACCGAAGCTCCCGTAACAAAGCCCAGATTCTCCAAAAAACGTCGGGTTGTCTCATTTCCTCCGACTTTTTTAATAGTTTGCACTTCGCCGGGTTTCACCATGGTTAACGGCATCATTCTCACCACCTCTTCTTATTTACTTGATATTCATTATCAATTTCACTTACCAACGTAGTTAGTATATGCTTATTTGCAGGAAAAATCAAGAGTATAATTGAAAATAATTATCAATAAGTATTTATTTCCCAATTATATGCATAAAAATACCATCCGGTATTTTTATGCAAAATTCCGGATGGCATTCTTTTCCTTGATATTTCCTCCCTGTCAGCCATTGGTCTCTTTTTTTCCTGCAATCCCTCCACCTGTCAACCTGCCAATGAAAGCAAATAAAAGAAATGCCGCCAGATTGACAATCACCACGCTGGCTCCTGCCGGCGTAGACAGCCGATAAGAACATATCATGCCTATAAAAAAGCACACCACAGCCAGGATTCCAGATGAAAGCACAACTCCTCTGAAACTTTTAAACAGCCGCATAGAGGTAATGGCCGGGAATATAATAAGGCTTGAGATTAGCATTGCTCCCATCATACGCATACCAAGAACAATGGTAACCGCAGTCAGTATGGCAATTAAAATATTATATCCCGACACATTAACACCTGTAGCCTTGGCAAAACTTTCATCAAAGGTAACTGCAAATATTTTATTGTAACAGAAGAGAAAAAGAAACAGAACCACTGCTGACAAGAGAACTGCCAGCGTCACATCAGTTTTACTCATAGCCAATATACTTCCGAACATATAGCTGCTTACATCTGTAGTCAGCCCTGTAGTCATGGAAGTAACCAGGATTCCCATGGCCAGAGCTGATGCTGAGATCATTGCAATAGCCGCATCACTTTTCATTCTGCCGTTTTCCGTAATTCTCAGAAGGAAGAAAGCTGCCAGAACCACAATAGGGATCGACACAGGAAGGGGAGACCAGCCGGCAGCCACGGCAATGGACAATGCTCCAAACGAAACATGGGAAAGTCCGTCTCCAATCATGGAGTACCGCTTCAGCACCAGACTTACCCCAAGCAATGAAGCGCAGAGAGAAATTAAAATTCCGCCTATTAAAGCCCTCACCAGAAACGGATAAGACAGCATTTCCATTATGGTTTCCATTTTCCAGCACCTCCTGCATATAGATGTTCGCCATCGCTGTTCAGATAGTCGCTGACCGTGCCGTAAAACAGCACATGACGCTTCAGGTGAAGTATCTTGTCCCCATGAGCCACCACATTTTCAATATCATGGGAAACCATAACAATAGCTACCTTCTCATCTCTGTTCAGCTTATCAATAATAGAGTAAAACTCTGCTGCCGCCGATGGATCCAGCCCCGTAATAGGCTCATCCAGAATAAGAAGACGGTCTGTTGCACAAAGAGCCCTGGCGATCAGTACTCTCTGCTGCTGTCCGCCGGATAATTCCCTGTAGCAGCAGCCGGCCAGATCCCATATTCCCAGCCGTTTCATATTATCAGCGGCCAGCTTCTTTTCCTTCGGGGAATAGAAAGGCCTGTTTCCTCTTCTGCTTAAGCAGCCGGATATAACCACCTCTCTCACTGTTGCGGGGAAATCTTTCTGGGCGGCTGTTTGCTGGGGAAGATAGCCGATTCCACTTTTTTTCAGCTCCTCGTCTATGACAATGGTTCCTTTGGTAGGTTTTAAAAGCCCTAAAAATCCTTTCATCAGCGTGCTTTTTCCTGAACCATTCTCCCCCACGATACATAAGTAATCTCCAGGATTCACTTCCATAGTCACATCCACCACGGCATCCTGGTTTTCATATCCAAAATCAACATGACTGCATTGTATTAATGGGTTCATTCATCCAATCCTTTTCTAAGATTCTCTACATTTTGTTCCATAAGTGACAGATACGTAACCCCTTCATCAAATTCCCGTCTTGTAACATTGTGACAGGAATGAAGGAGAAGAGGCTGTGCCCCGGTTTCTTCTGAGATAACCTGCGAAACACGGTGACTGCTCAGTTCCAGATAATAGATTACAGGAATCTGTTCTTCCTCTATTTTATCCATAAGATAGGCGATGGTTCCCGCGCTTGGCTCTGTGTCCGTACTGCATCCGGAAAAAGCTGCCCGATATCTTAGGTCATACTCATCTGCAAGATAGCGGAAAGGAAACTTATCCCCAACCACTATCATATCTCTTTTTCTCACAGCTCTATCTGTTACTTGAGAAAACTGGCGGTCCAGTTCCTGAAGCTGTTCCAAATAAGCATCCATATTCTCCTGGTACAGCTGTTGATGTTTCGGGTCATTTTCTATCAGAGTGTCTCCAATTACCTGCACCAAAGTCATAGCATTCACCGGCGAGGTCCAGATATGCTCATCATATTCAATCTCAATCTCATGTCCGTCATCCTCATCTTGATGATGGTGATCATGGTCATGCTCCTCATCTTCCATTCCCTCTACAATCTCTTCCTGAACCGTTTCCACATAATCCATCCCCCTTACCACTGCTATGTTCTTTGTATCCACTGCCTCCAGCACCTGGTCCACCCAGTGTTCCATGGCGCCTCCGTTGCATATCAGAATATCTGCTTCCTGAATGGTAAGTATATCTGCCGGAGTCGGCTCAAAAGAATGACTGTCCATGCCAGCCGGTACAACCATAGTCAGCTGGATCTCATCTTGGCCAATCTGTCTGGCAAAGTCATAATAGGGAAAAAGGGTGGCAACTACATGCAGCCGTCCATCCTCTTCCTCCTCATTGTCTTGTACCCTGGCATGGCAGCCGGAAAGCAACAATGCCCCCAATAAAGCTGCCCCACAAAAAAATGGCAGAATATTAAACTTTTTTGTCATAAATCATTCTCCTATCTGATTCCATCCAAATAGTATAACATATTTTATCATGCAGGAAAAGAGCGGATTTCAGAAAAGAACCCGCGAAAAAGGCCTGATTCCCGCCTTCTTCGCAGGTTCTTTTTACTCTGATCCAGTTCTTGTGCGAAGCATAATTTCTCTGCTGATTTCTTTTACCTCATCAGATGGCTGGTAATCCTCCTTATCATAGAGAAACTGATGAAGACGTATCACATTTTCCTCCAGCGTGACAGGTATGACGCAGTCCTTCTTTCCCACAATCTTATCCTCCAGAATAAAGGGAAATCCCTCCATCTGATCTAGGAAAAAGTCTTCCGCTCCAGCCACAAGATTCAGTCCATCCTGAACGCCTAAACTGGTGGACACCTGGGACAGTACCTTAGCCGCTGCCGCGGCCAAAGTTTTGTAATCAGCTTTTTTCGCCTTCTCAAAAATAAGCTGAGCCACCAGCCTCTGTCTCTTGGTTCTGGCAAAATCTGTATCCATTTTCCGAAGTCTTCCGTAAGCTACCGCCTGAACTCCATCCAAATGGTTGAAACCAGGCTCTGCCAAATGAACAGAACCTATGCCTGTAGATTCCACCGTTTCCGTAATAAATCCGTTAATTACCTGAAACTCTTCCTGACTTATATCCACATCTACGCCGCCTAAAATATTGATGGCTTCTGCTACGGTCTTCCAATCAAAGGCAATATAATCATCAATTTCCAGATCCAGATTTTCCTCCAAAACCTGAACCGCCCTTTTAGGCCCTCCCAGAAAATAAGCCTGGTTAATTTTGTCATACTGATTGTTTTCCCCTATCCGCGCGTAAGTATCTCTGTAAATGGATACCAGACGGATACGGCCTGTGTCAAGATTTACCGAACATACCATTTCCATATCTGATCTGGTTCCCCTGTCAAGCTGTCCATCTCTGGAATCTACACCGAAAACAGCTATGGTCCAGCTTCCCTTCTTTTTCCTTTCTTCTTCTTTCCCGCTGCTTTCCTCCTCAGCCGTCCAGATCTCCTCTGTCTGTTCCGCCGCCTGGCTTTGGGCGTAATTCCAGCCCTTACCGATACCTATTCCCAAAAAGGCCGCCCATATGCCGGCTATCAGAGCAAATCCCCATTTCCATTTTCCTGCCATAGTCTCTCCTTGGAATTTTACTCCTGAATCACTTGTCTCATTTTCAGGAGATTCTACAGCTTATTTTCCTGAATTTTCAGGATTTTATTCTCTGACAGCTTTATTTTCAGCGCTTAAAAACAGAGACTCTGCCTCCTTAGGACTGTCTATTACGTATTTAGGGGCAAAATGTTCCAGCTCCTCCCTGGTTCTGAATCCCCAGGTTACACCTACTGTGTCAAGACCTGCGTTTTTTCCTGTTTCCATATCCGTATTGGTATCGCCAAAATACAGACATTCCTCTGGCTTTACCCCCAATTGATTCATTATACTGAATACCCCGGCAGGATCCGGCTTACAGGGATATCCCATTCCATCTCCTAAAATGGCATCAAAAAAATTTTTGCCATAAACCCTTTCCACACACTCCACAGCCCTGTCATAAGCCTTGTTTGTTACCACGGCCAGCTTAATTTTCCTGTTTTTTAATAGCTGAAGAAATTCTTTCATTCCTTTGTATGGGCTGATTTTATAGAGACAGTACTGAGCAAAATTTCTGTTGTATATCTCCAAGGCCCTCTCATAATGTTTAAGCTCAATGTCTCCCCAGTACAGCAATGACCTTTCAATCAGCTTTTTATAGCCGTCACCAACAAAGACCTTTGTGTGTTCTTCATCTATCGGCCCATATCCCAGTTCCTCCATCGTTACACTGACCGTATAAGCCAGAGACTCAATGGTATTGATTATAGTTCCGTCTAAATCAAAAATGCAACATTGATACATAACTGCTCCTTCCTTTCCCCATTTTGTCACTGCCATTGAGGGATTTCATAAGAATTGTGCTCTTCCTTTGTATCTCTTAAAATATCTCCCATCTCCTCCATCATAGGACTGTCAGGAAGATTTCTCTCCCAGAGCCGGTAAGCCTCACTTGACTTTACCTCTTCTTCATTGATCAGAATCCCGGAACAATAAGCTCTGTTTAACAGGCCGTACAGATGGGACATTTCCTTTATCTGTTCCTCAGGAAGAACGGAAGCAATACGTTTCGATGTCTGGGCACTGATAATCTCTGTCAAAAACTCTTCTCCAAATTCTTTGAAATGAAGCAGATTCTCATCTGCGCTTCCCTGTATCCGGGCCCAGCCTTCTACATCCGTTTCTTTGGTGCAGTAAATAAGACCTCCTCCCTCCTTCCACTGCAGCACTCCGTACTGACAGGGCGGAATAGCAAATGAGTCTGATACAATCTCGCTGATATGGAATCCAGCTTCCTCTCCCGGTTCCCTTTTATAGGTTTTTGTTCTTTGAAGATGGAGGTGACCGCTGATATAGACAGGGATTCCATATGATTCCAACAGTTCTGTCACTTCTTCGCTGTTTTCCAGCGTACAGTCCGTCTCATACAAAGCGCTTTCTCTCAAAAGATTGTGGTGGGCGACGGGGAGCACCTGTATGCCCTGTTCTTCTGCCTGAGATAAAATCTCCTCCATCCACTCTATTGTTTCCTGGCGGATCCTTCCTCCTACCAAATTGACAGGATCATACTGAGCAGAATCCAGCATAAGGAGCCAGTTCTTTTCATCAAGGGGATAAAGGTAACTAAGAGAATGAGGATCTCTGTTTACAGCCTCGTCATAGCCGAATTCCCTGTAAATTTCATAGAATTCCTGAGCATCAATGGAATCTGTTTTTTCCTTTTTCTCCCCAAAATAGGAAGCTGCGTTTGGATTATTAATGTCATGGTTTCCTGGAATTACCAGAACAGGGATTCCTTTTTCTTCCAGTACTCTTAATTTTTCCGCAAAGGCCATATGGCCCTCCTGTTCTCCGTTTAAGGTAAGATCACCGCTGACAATCACTCCATCCGGTCTGAGCTTTTCCATTTCCCAGGCAAAGGCATCCATCAGCTGAGAATTGTAGAAAACAACCTTTCCGTCATCCCGATGTACCATATCCTGAAAACTTTCCCCGTAATCGGTCAGAGAATCAGAAAAGTAGTGGGTATCTGATATAAGTACAAGAACCGGAGGTTCGTAGACAGGAACCTTCTCCTGATTTTCGTTACTTTCTTCTGTCTGAGCCAAAAAAGCTTCTTTCTCCTTCTCGTTATCTTTCACAGCTTCTTTTGTCCCAAGCTCCTGCGCATCTTCCTTTACCGTCTCCGGCTCTTCCCTGGCAGAGGATTCCTGTGTTTCATTTTCTCTGCTTTCTTCGGTCTGCCGATTCTCTGTCCTTTCCTCCTCCCTGGTCTCTAAAACAGTCTGGTCTCTTAAACCGCTGATCAGCCAAACCATTCCAAAGCAGAGAAGAACCAATAAAAAATATAAGAAGAAAACAAATCCGTTTTTCTTTTTTCTGTCCATATTCCTCCCGCGTCAGTCTCTTTCACGCTTCTTATTCTGTACCTTCCCTTTGTCGCGGACTTCCATTCTGTCAGTCTGCACGCTTGGAATCATATCATGATTTTGCCGGATCATCAAGAAAAACCGTTTTTCTCTCTATTTGAATGTCCTGAGGCCTATCTGTACAGAGTGATAGAATCATCTCTCCCTCCTTTATCTGATAAAAATACCAGCCCTCCGGCCCGGAAATGATTCCATCTTTCCCCGTCAGCGTAAATTCAATCTTATTTAAAGGTACTGTAATGCCGCATCCCATAGCCTTGACACAGCTTTCCTTCAAGGTCCAGAAACGAAAAAAAGCTTCTCCTTTGTTTTCTTCCTTCCAAATATCCATCTGTTTTTTTTCTTTTTCCGACAGCACCCGTTTTATAAGCCCCAAGCTATATGAACGGATCCATTCCACATCCACTCCCAGCGGTCCCCTTCCCACAGCGCAGACTGCTATCCGTCCGCTGTGGCTGATATTAAAATGGATATCCGGATGGTCCATCAGATAGGGTTTTCCATAAGGCCCCCGCTCAATTCTTTCCTCTGTTACCTCAACTCCGTAAAGTGCAGAAACTCCCCGTCTCAAAAGTTCTATTCCCGCTCTGTGTTCTGCTTCTCTCTTTTGGCCGCCCCCTTGAGGGACCTTTCCCCTGACATCTCCAATATAAATCTTAACCACAAAATTCCGCCTTTACTTTATTTTTCTTTCACCCTGTCCTCCATTCTATCACAACTTCAGCCATATGACAAAACCTTAAAAGACAGCGCATGCTTTATGACGGCACACGCTGTCTTTGATACACTTTTATCTGTCCGCTTTTAACACTTCTGTCTTATCTGTTCTTAATATGAAAGGCCTGAAATCCCGGATACACAGCACCCTCTCCCAATTCCTCCTCAATACGCAGCAGCTGATTGTACTTGGCAACTCTCTCGCTTCTGCTGGGTGCTCCTGTTTTAATCTGGCAGGTGTTAAGAGCTACAGCCAGATCCGCAATGGTTGTATCCTCCGTCTCTCCAGAGCGGTGGGAAGAAATAGCTGTGTAGCCTGCATTATGGGCCATCTTAATAGCTTCCAGTGTCTCGGAAACAGAGCCAATCTGATTCAGCTTAATTAAAATAGAATTTCCGCAGCCCAGCTCAATTCCCTTTTTCAGACGTTCTGTATTGGTCACAAAAAGATCATCTCCAACCAGCTGAACCTTATCCCCCAGCTCTTTAGTAAGCTTCTGCCAGCCTTCCCAGTCCTCTTCATCCAAAGCATCTTCAATGGAATAGATGGGGTACTTTTCACACAGCTCCTTCCAATGAGCGATCAACTGATCAGAGGTAAAGCGCTTTCCACACTTTGGAAGAATGTATTCTCCTCTCTTCTCTCCCTTCCACTCGCTGGACGCCGCATCCATAGCAAGGACAAAGTCCTTTCCGGGTTCATAGCCCGCCTTCTCAACCGCCTCCAAAATCAGCTCAATTGTCTCCTCATCACTGCCAAGATCAGGAGCAAAACCGCCTTCATCTCCCACAGAAGTTGCCAGTCC
Source organism: Candidatus Hungatella pullicola (assembly GCA_019114305.1). Taxonomy (GTDB): domain Bacteria; phylum Bacillota; class Clostridia; order Lachnospirales; family Lachnospiraceae; genus Hungatella_B; species Hungatella_B pullicola. The sequence continues at coordinate 45,543 of DXFU01000087.1, forward strand.
TCTGCTCTTTAAGATAGAAGCCAGACAATGGAACACTTCTGTGCACCAGCGAAGGCCCTCCTTAAAGCTGGAAGCCCCTGCAGGCATTATCATAAACTCCTGTACATCCACGGTATTTGCCGCGTGAGCGCCTCCGTTTAAAATATTCATCATAGGTACAGGAAGACGGTTGCCGTTTACTCCTCCCAGGAACCGATAAAGAGGAAGACCTAAAGACTGTGCAGCAGCTTTGGCACTGGCAATGGAAACCGCCAAAATAGCATTTGCTCCTAAATTTGATTTATCTTTGGTTCCATCGGCCTGAAGCATAGCCCTGTCAACGGCGTAGATATCAGAAGCATCCATGCCAACCAAAGCTTCCTGGATTACAGTGTTGATATTCTCAACTGCCTTAGTAACGCCTTTTCCTCCGAAGCGAGTTTTATCCCCATCTCTCAGCTCCAGGGCTTCGAATTCCCCTGTGGAAGCGCCGCTGGGAGCAGCCCCTCTTGCGACCGTTCCATCTGCCAGATAAACTTCTGCCTCCACAGTGGGATTGCCTCTGGAATCAATAATTTCTCTTCCGATTACTTTCTCAATTTCCAAATAATTCATGATCTAATCTCCTTTTTCCTGCTTTTATACAGGATTAATATGTTCATTTTTACTGTTTTTATAAGTTTAGTTAGTTTGAGCTAACTTTTTATTTATCCTACCATATATATTACAGGAAATCAATAATTATTGTTGAGAACTATTCTCAAAAAAGAAACCCCAAAAAAGAAACCGGCCCATTATAAAATGCCGGCTTCTTCCATTTCCTTTACAGCTGAGATTTGTACTTCTCAGACTGGGCTTTTATCATTTCACTGTCATCAAAATAGTTGATTTTCATAGCTCTCTTTACATCTTCAAGAGTCTTTGCAGCAGTTTTCTCTGCTTTTTCGCTTCCCTCTTTCAGTATCTGATATACATATGGGATATCTGCCTCATACTCTTTTCTTCTGCGGCGGATGGGTTCCAGTTCTGCCTGAAGCACACTGTTAAGGAATCGTTTTACTTTCACATCACCCAGACCGCCTCTGCGGTAGTGATCTTTCAGTTCATCCAGATTCTTGTAGTCCGGAAGATACTTTTCAAAATCCTCATCCCTGCAGAAAGCGTCCAGATAAGTAAATACTGTATTCCCCTCTACCTGTCCAGGATCTGATACCTGAATATGATTGGGATCTGTGTACATACTCATTACTTTCTTGCGCACATCTTCCTCAGAATCTGACAGATAGATGCAGTTGCCCAAGGATTTGCTCATCTTCGTCTTGCCGTCTGTGCCCGGAAGGCGAAGACATGCCTTATTGTCCGGGAGAAGAATCTCTGGTTCCACCAATGCTTCCCCGTAAACAGAATTAAACTTTCTGACAATCTCTCTGGTCTGTTCAATCATAGGTTCCTGATCCTCGCCAACAGGAACGGTTGTAGCCTTAAAAGCTGTAATGTCCGCCGCCTGACTGATCGGATAGGTAAAAAAGCCTACTGGTATGCTTGTCTCAAAATTTCTCATGGCAATCTCTGACTTCACAGTAGGATTTCTCTGAAGCCGGGATACAGTGACAAGGTTCATGTAATAAAAGGACAGCTCTGTCAGCTGCGGAACCTGAGACTGAATAAAGAGAGTTGACTTTGCCGGATCCAATCCGCAGGAAAGATAATCCAAAGCCACCTCAATAATATTCTGTCTTACCTTTTCCGGATTATCTGCATTATCTGTCAAGGCCTGAGCATCCGCAATCATAATATAGATCTCGTCAAACTCTCCTGAATTCTGCAGTTCCACCCTGCGTCTCAAAGAGCCTACATAATGCCCTATATGAAGTTTTCCGGTTGGTCTGTCACCGGTTAATATTATCTTGCCCATATTGGTACCTCCAGGTATTTTATCTTTCTTCCATAAAACATATGGGTTATTATAGCACAGGCTCCTTATGCCATGCAAGTCTGTGAAAAAACATGCTCCGCATAGTTAACAGAAGCCATGGCATCCTTACAGTATTGATCCGCACCAATGGTTTTTGCATAATCTTCCGTAAGCACCGCACCTCCTACCATCACCTTCACCCAGGGTGCTTTCCTGCGCAAAAGGCCGATGGTCTCCTCCATGCTGGGTACCGTTGTGGTCATAAGAGTGCTTAATCCAACAAGAGCTACCTTCTTTCTCACGGCTGTCTCTGCAATCACCTCCGCAGCTACATCCTTTCCCAGATCAATGACTTCATAGCTGTAATTCTCCAAAAGCACTTTCACAATGTTTTTGCCAATATCGTGAATGTCTCCCTTTACCGTTGCCAATATAATGGTTCCTTTCTGCTCTTTGCTGGATCCTGATCTGGCCAGTTCTTCTTTAATCACCTCAAAAGCTGCCTTGGCAGCCTCTGCACTCATAAGAAGCTGCGGCAGGAAAACAGTTCCTTTTTCAAACCCTTTCCCAACCTTGTCCAAGGCGGGAATCATCTCCTGGTTAATGATATCCAAAGGACTCTTTTCCTTAAGAAGCTCCTTCACTGCTTCCCTGGCCCTCTCCTTCAATCCTTTTTCTACGCTCTCTCCAAGTCCAATGGTTCCGGTATTTCCTTCTTTCTGGCTGCTGAAGGCTCCTTTTCTTACAGTCTGGCCTAAGGAAGCCGTATCTTTGCTGTATACGCTGATATAATCTCCGCACTGAGGATCAAGAGCTGCAAGAGCCCGATAACTGTAATAAGCCCGCATCATAGCCTCAGAATTAGGATTTATAATAGCTGCGCTCAGTCCATTCCCCATAGCCAGCGTAAAAAATGCAGAATTGACAATCTCTCTCTGAGGAAGTCCAAAAGATATATTGGACACACCCAAAATAGTCTTACCTCCCAGTTCATCCCTTACCCGTCTTAAAGTTTCCAACGTTGTCAGGGCACCTTTGCTGTCAGAACTTACCGTCATGCAGAGAGCGTCAATTATAATATCCTTTTTTTCAATTCCGTAGGAAGCAGCTGTATCATAAATCTTTTTGGCCACCTGAATTCTGCCCTCTGCCGTATCAGGAATTCCGCCCTCATCCAGAGCCAGGCCAACTACCACGCCTCCATACTTCTTTACCAGTGGGAATATTGCTTCCATCACTTCCCGCTTTCCATTGACTGAATTAATCAGCGGCTTTCCGTTGTAGATTCTCATAGCTCTTTCCATGGCCTGAATATTGGAAGTATCAATCTGAAGAGGAATATCAATAATACTCTGAAGCTCTTTTACCACTTCTTCCATCATGGAAGGCTCATCAATTTCCGGCAGCCCTACATTTACGTCCAGAACATGAGCGCCGTTATCCTGCTGTGTTACTCCTTCCTTAAGGATATACTCCAGATTATGGTCCCGAAGAGCCTGCTTAAATTTAGACTTCCCCGTAGGATTGATTCTCTCTCCAATAATTACAGGATCTCTGTCAATAACTACGGCTTGGGCATAAGAGCTGACTACTGTCCGCCCTTTTTTTTCCGGAAGCTTTACGGGCATATGACTGCAAAGCTCTTTCACACAGCGGATATGCTCCGGAGTGGTTCCGCAGCAGCCGCCTACAATAAGCGCTCCCATCTCTGCCATCTCTTTCATTACTGCGGCAAAAGTTGGGGCATCTATATCGTATACAGTTTTTCCGCCCTCGCTTCTGGGAAGACCTGCATTGGGATTAACAATCACCGGAAGAGAAGATACCCTGAGAATATCCCTGAGTATCTCCTTCATCTGAACCGGGCCAAGTCCGCAGTTAACCCCCAGCGCATCCACCCCAAGTCCCTCCAGCAGGGCCACAACAGACTCTACATTTCCGCCTGTGAGAAGCTTGCCTTTCTCATCAAATATCATAGTAGCAAAAACAGGAAGGCTGCAGCTTTCTTTAGCCCCCAGTACAGCCGCCTTTGCCTCATAGCTGTCGCTCATGGTCTCAATGAGAATCATATCGGCTCCCGCATCAGCGCCGATCTTTGCTGTTCTGGCAAACAGACTGCAGGCTTTCTCAAAATCCAAATCTCCCAAAGGCTTTAAAAGCTTTCCCGTAGGTCCTATATCCAAAGCGATATAAGCTTCTCTGCCCGGCTCTTTCTCCCTCACCCTCCGCAAAGCCTCTTTTCCATTGGATATGGCCGCCCTTACAATCTCTTCCAGTTTGTAGGAACCTTCTTCAGGGAACTTAAGTTCATTGGCTCCGAAGGTATTGGTGGTAATAATATCCGCTCCTGCCTCCAGATAGTCCATATGGGCTTTTATAATCACCTCCGGATGGGTGATATTCCAGACCTCAGGAAGCTCTCCAGGCCCTAATCCCTGGGCCTGAAGAAGACTTCCCATACCTCCGTCACAAAAGATCAGCTTTTTTCCTATTTTATCCATTATTCCTGCCATCTTGTCTATCCTCTCCTGTATACGCAGTTTTTCATTTCACAGGCCTCGCACCCCTTTACCTCACAACGGTAAGGTTTTTCACTAACGCCCATTACGGCTGTCACCGATTTGGACGGAACCATCAGGAGGCTGTCTGTCAATGTAATTCCTATCCGCTTGCCGGTCTCCAACGCCGCAGTCAGGGGTTTCTGACATTCCAGGGAAAAATCTCCGTACCCCGGACTAAACCTTGGTCTGAGATAAAGCCCCTTAGCCTCATATTCTTTTTTCATATTCTCATTGATCCGATCACAGTAATCCTCAATCCACGCAGCCGCGCAGGCCTGCATTACCACTGCCCGGCTCATCTCCAGTCTGGTATATCGGTGAAGCAAAACATCTATCCCCGTACCTAATGTGGCAGCAAATAAAATCACCTGACAGCAATCCTGTAAATTTTTGAATAAATGTTTGCTTTTAGTCTGAAAGGCTCCCAGATCCAAAGTTCCATCTTCCAAAAATCTTAAAGGGTATTCCCTGTATATATGTTTTGGATCAGCTCCTTTTTGAACCTCCTCCATACAGCTGTCAATCAGATTAAGTGCAGCACAGTCCGCCGTATTTTTTCCATATCCCAGATATCTGAGAGCTTCTCTTTTTACTTGGTCCATCCTTCCACCTTCTCTCTGGAAGACACCTTAAGAGGACAGAATCACAGAAAGATTCTCTTTGATCTTGCGGGCTACATCCGGCTTATTCATGGAATAAACATGGATTGCGTTTACGCCGTTTGCTATAAGATCTATAATCTGCTCCGTGGCATAGGCAATTCCCGCCTCTTTCATAGCCGCCGGATTATCTCCAAAACGATCCACTATGGACTTAAAACGGGAAGGAAGATAAGTTCCTGACAGCTGGCAGATACGGGTAATCTGGCCGCCGTTGGTCACAGGCATAATACCGGCTACTACAGGAACGGTAATTCCCTTCTCCCGAACGCGGTAAAGATAATTATAAAGAATATTATTGTCAAAAAACATCTGAGTCGTAACAAAATCGCAGCCTGCTTCAACCTTCTGCTTTAAATACTCAATATCCACCGCCTTATTGGCTGATTCCACATGTCCCTCTGGATAACAGGCTGCTCCGATACAAAAGTCTCCTGCCTGGCGAATTTCCCTAATCAGCTGGGAAGCATAACGGTAATCCTTTGCAACTGTGCCATCGGCCGGAATATCGCCTCTCAGCGCAAGAATATTTTCAATTCCTGCCGCTTTAAGCTGTTCCAAGACCTGATGGACCTTATCCTTTGTAGAGGATACGCAGGTTAAGTGAGCCAAAGGCGTAACATGGTACTTGTTCTGAAGGGCGGAAGCAATATCAACCGTATACTGGCTGGTTCCTCCTCCCGCTCCATATGTAACACTCATAAACGATGGCTGCAGACCTGCGATCTCAGCCGCCGCCTTTTCTACGGACTCATACTTATCCTCAGTTTTTGGAGGAAATACTTCAAAAGACAGAGTTGGTTTTCCCTGCCCTAAAATGTCTTTAATCTTCATTCTGTCAATCTCCATTCTTCTCTCAATGTTCAGGATGCCGTCTAAACCTCAGGTTCCCTGTAAGAAACATATACGCTGGTTTCCTCATCGTCCGTGTAAACAGATATGTGAAACATTCCCGCTGACACATAACTTTCTGTCTCTGTCTCCAAAAGTCGGGATATTTCAGTCATAATACTTTCTGTCTGGCTGCTTCCCCCCTGGATTCCCCCCTGTTCTTCAGCTGCCAGCAAGAAGACCTCTAAAAATCCAAGAGAATCTGAGGAACTGTCCATGATGGACTGATAATAATGAAGCTGTCCCGTCGCTGTGTCATATCCTAAATACAGATAGTCCTCATATCCCGGCTGGTCTTGTCTCTGAAGATAAATCGTTTTCCATGTATCAAAATAACTGTACTCCCCATAGTCATCCTTAATGGAATAATTATCGCTGTATGTCTCCTCCCAACAGGCTTTGTAATTCCTTTCCTGGGCAAAAGCCATCAATTGTTCTCCCAATAGGCTGCCATCCACAGGAAAATGATCGTATCCTGTGCATGCTTCCCCCAAAAGAACAACCTCTTCTTCCGAATACTCGGTCACCTCATAGTCTTGCTGGTATTCGTCATAAGAATCATCCCAAGTCTCCTCAGACTGGAAGTCGTATTCCGGGATTCCATATCCCTGCAAATCATAAACCTGCCAGACACAATAAGCCCCTGCAACGATACAAACAACAACAGCTGCAAGAATAATAATAACGGCTGTCTTTATTCCCCTTGTGCTGTTTGAATTGTGCTCTGAAGTTTTCACAGGGTTTTGCTGTATTTCTCTTTTTAAAGTGTCCTTCTGTGCTTTCGTTTTTGCAGGCTTGGCTGCTGCAGGCAGGCTCCCGGATTTTTCCTCTGTTTTTGTACTTTTTGGTTTTTCGGACCTTTCCCTCCTGGAAGCAGCCTGATTCTCTGCATCCGCAGCCTTTCCATAGGGTCTGCTTTCATTCAGATAAAAATCCGAATTTATCAAATAAGGATTTTTAATTATTTTTTTGCATCTTGGACAATAACTTCCTGCCGACAAGGACATATCGCAAATAGGACAAATCTTTTTCATCCTTCTCCCCCTTTACCCCAGTACAAGATGGGCAACTGCTATTTCATCATCCTCCCGAAATCCCTGGGCACACACCTGAATGTTATACACATACTGTTCTTCCAGGCCTGTCTTTTCAGCTATAGACTGAATCGTCTCACCTTTCTGAGCCAGGGATAAAACCAGATGGACATCTTGAATGGTCTTTTCCAAAAGCTGATCCCTGCTGGATCCATGACCGAACTCCTCTTCCTTTAAGTCCTCCTCAGAAATAAAATCCTCCAGAGACAGCTCTTTTTTTTCTTCCTGGCAGTAATAATCTTCAGATAATTCCCAGTCTTTTTCTTCTCTCATCATAATCCCTCCTTTCAAAAACAGGCAGGTCCAAAAAGAACCTGCCTGATCTGTATTGTTTGTTTCTATTATTTCTTATTCTTGAGGAAATCAGGAATGTTAAGCTGAGTCTCTTTGTGAACAGGACGGTATGGCTGCGGATTGCTCTGGGAAGGGTTGGCAGTCGGATTTGTAAAACTGCTTCTGTTAAAACCGCTGCCCACATTCTGTCCGTTAAAATTAGGTGTAAAGTTAGGCTTAAATCCTGAATTTGACGGCGTAGTAGCCGCAGCCTCAGAAGCAGCTGTCTGCTGATTCTGAGCAGATGGCTTAAAGCTGTTCATCACCTGAGAAACTGGTGTCTCCATCTGCATATCCAGACCGGTAGCAATGACTGTAATGGTAGCCTCATCCTGAGCATTCTCATCAAACATGGCGCCAAAGATAATATTAGCATCATCTCCCGCCATCTCCTGTACATAGCTGGCTGCCTCATTGGCTTCGATCAGGCTGATATCACCGGAAATATTAATAATCACATGAGAAGCTCCCTCAATAGTAGTCTCAAGCAGCGGGCTGGATACAGCCTGCTTCACTGCTTCCAAAGCCTTCTCATCGCCCTTGGCATGTCCAATACCAATATGCGCGATTCCCTTATCTGTCATAACTGTCTGAACATCGGCAAAGTCAAGGTTAATAAGACCTGGCACATTAATCAGATCCGTAATACCCTGTACAGCCTGCAGAAGAACCTCATCTGCCTTCTTAAGAGCCTCAGGCATAGTAGTACGTCTGTCTACGATTTCCAGAAGACGGTCATTAGGGATTACAATCAGAGTATCCACACTGTCCTTCAGACGCTCAATACCAGCAATGGCGTTATTCATACGAGTCCTGGCTTCGAAACGGAAAGGCTTTGTCACAACACCTACAGTAAGAATTCCCATATCTTTGGCAATCTTAGCCACAACAGGTGCTGCTCCAGTACCGGTGCCGCCTCCCATACCGCAGGTAACGAATACCATATCCGCTCCCTTCATAGCCTGGGCCAGCTCCTCAGAGCTTTCCTCAGCTGCCTTTTCTCCTACTTCAGGCTTTGCTCCGGCACCAAGTCCTTTTGTCAGTTTCTCACCGATCTGCATTGCAGTAGGTGCCTTACAAAACTGAAGGGCCTGTTTGTCCGTGTTAATACCAATAAACTCTACTCCTGCTATATTCTCATCAATCATGCGGTTCACAGCATTATTTCCTGCTCCGCCTACGCCGATTACCAGTATTCTTGCGGCATTATCTGATTCATTTATCTTAATCTCTAACAAGATTATATCCTCCTTTAACCATAAACAGCTTACTCTATAGACCTATCTAATATAATATTTGATTTCACGGAAAATATCAACTGCTTTTTTCAACAAAATTCCAACTATATCAAAAAAATTTATTGATCTTTTATAAAACGATAAGAGGGCGATGTATTGGTCTCATCATAGGTATCCAGATACAAGGTTCCCGAATAACCGGTCAGCACTGGCAGCTGATCCCGCAGCTCGGCAATCTTTCCGTTCATTTGCTCCCCGCTTCCAAGGTAAACCCGAATGTCTCCCAGAATCAGCGTACATTTTCCCGAACTGTCGTATCTTACCTCATCCACCTGTATTTCATAGGTTGTCAGCAGCTGAGTAAGATTCAGAATATCATTAAAAACCCCCTCATCTTCCACAGGGAGAGGCTGGTGAAGGACAATATGGCCAAAATCCAGCCCCTCAATTCTGGGAACTCCCTCCAGCTGACTGGTAGTGCTCTCCACAATAATTCCATCCTTATCAAAATACATATTGCTTCCCATATAAGAGACATAGCCTACTACCGATTTTTCATACACAATCACTTCAACGGCAACCGGACTTTGAAATTCAATTTCATAGTCCTCTACAAAAGGAATCTCTTTATGTTCTCCAAACCGGTCATTAAAAAAACAGTATAAGGAATTTCTATCCCATCTTCCCCCAAACAGCATCTCTATCATCTGCTCCGATGTATACTGATGATTTCCGGTTACCGTTATGGTACGGATCTGCAGAGACATAAGGAAAGCCCCAATCAAAAGAATTGCCGCCGCTACTATGCCAATGATTAATTTTCTTCTGGTATTTCCTGATTTTCTCATTCTATTCTTCTGATTACTCCTCCAAGCCTGGAAAGATCTTCACAAATATTTTCATAACCCCGGTCAATGTGACCGCATCCGGAAACAGAAGTAATCCCCTTTGCTCCAAGACCCGCCACCACAAGAGCCGCTCCGCCCCTAAGATCTTCTGCCTTTACATTTCCGCCTGTAAGCTGCACGCATCCGCAGACAACGGCACGCTTTCCTTCTATTATAATATCTGCTCCCATTTTTCGCAATTCCCCGGCAGTCTTGAATCTTTCCTCAAATATATTTTCTTCAATCCTGCTGATTCCGTCAGCCCTTGCCGCCACCGCCATCAAAGGAGACTGAAGATCCGTAGGAAATCCGGGATAAAAATCTGTTGACACAGAAACAGATTTTGGCCGGCCGCTGAAAGAAATTCCGATCAGTCTCTGCTCTCTCCTGATTTCTGCCCCCATCTGTTCCATAACTGCCAAAGGTTCTGTCAGATGATCAGGAGCAACTCCCTGTATGACTGCCCTTCCTCCGCATGCCATTACAGAAAAAAGGTAAGTGCCGGCCGCTATTCTGTCTCCACACACAAAAAATCTGGCATCGTGAAGCCGTCTTCTTCCTCTGACCATAATTTTACTGGTTCCTGCTCCTGTAATCTCCGCTCCCATTTTAGTAAGAAAAGAACACAGTTCCACAATTTCCGGTTCCCTGGCCGCTCCCTCAATTACCGTGGTTCCCTCCGCGGCCACTGCTGCCATAACAGCATTTTCCGTAGCTCCCACACTGGGACAGGAAAAAGAAACAGAGGCGCCGGACAGCCGTTTTGCAGAAGCCAGCACCCCTTCTTTATCCTCCTCTACTTCAGCTCCCAAAGCCCGAAAAGCCTTCAGATGAAGGTCAATAGGCCGCTGACCAATGGCGCAGCCTCCCGGAAACCCAGCTTTCACCTGGCCCAGCCTTCCTAAAAGGGGGCCTGCCAGCATAATAGAGGAGCGCATACATCCCGCCCAATGGGAGGGCAGCTCACAGGAGGATAAGGTTCTGGTATCAAGAGTAAGGCAATTTCCCTCCAGGCGGCAGATGCAGCCCATATGTTCAAGTATCCCCAGCATACAGAACACATCCTGTATCCTGGGGACATTTTCAATTACTGTAATTCCATTATGGAGAACCGCTGCTGCCATTACAGGAAGAACAGCGTTTTTTGAACCCTGAATTACAAGCTCGCCGTTTAGGGGATGGCCTCCCTCAATCTGTATCACCGACAATATGATACCTCCTGTTGATTCCTATATACCATCCTATGTAAAAACGGAAAGCCCGGTTCCTGTCCTTCCTATTTTTCCAGCCGAATCTGGTTTGATACACTTAACACCATGCCCATCTCAATCATCAGGAACAAAACCGACGTTCCTCCATAGCTGATAAAAGGAAGGGTAATTCCCGTATTGGGTATGGTGTTGGTTACAACCGCCACATTAAGAATAACCTGAATAGCGATATGTGCCATAACACCTACAACAAGAAGAGCACCAAACAAATCCGGAGCATTCTCCGCAATAAGCATAAAGCGGTAGATCATAAAAAGAAAGATAAGAATAACTGATACCGCTCCAAATAATCCCAGCTCCTCACAAATAATGGAAAAAATCATATCATTCTGGGCCTCAGGAATAAATCCCAGCTTTTGAATGCTCTCTCCCAGTCCCCGGCCGAAAAGCCCTCCGGACCCAATGGCATACAGCCCCTGAAGCACCTGATAACCTCCCGTAGAAGGATAGGCCTCCGGATTCTGCCACACTAAAATACGGCTCAGCTGGTACTCCTGAAGGATACCCAGGTTTTCCAGCAAAGTGGCCAGAGGCCCCGCCAGCTCCCACACGGCAATTCCCAAAAGCACACAGACCGCAAAAGGCCATTTTTTCTTACAGGACACAAAAAGCATAACAAAAGCGATGCCGGCAATAATAATTCCTGAGCTCAGGTTATTAGCTGCCACAATGCCGGCAATGGGAAGGGACAAGCCAATCACTGTCAGCACACCCTTTTTGCGGTTAATATTTCTTCCCATCTGGACAATGACCGCAGCCAGCATTACTATTAACGCTACCTTTACAAACTCCGTAGGCTGGAACGAAATAGGCCCTATGGCAAGCCATCTTCTTTTTCCGTTTACCTTTCTGCCGAAAAGCGATACAGCAATCATCAGCACATAGGACATAATATAGGCAAGTACTGCAAATCTGGCATACCAGTGATAATCCATCTTTGAGATAAGAATCATTCCCACAAAACCTGCCAGAGCAATCATGGCCTGCCTTTTCATAAAGTAGGCGGCATCCCCATAAACCAGCTGGGCTGAATAGGAGCTGGAGCTGTAAATCATAACCAACCCAAACACAGTCAGGAAGATTACAGTAAACAATAGGCTGTAATCATAAAACCGGCGTACTTTTTTCTTTTTTTCCGGTCTGTTTTCCGCCATATCATGCCTCCTTGCCTCTCAGTGGATCTGTCTTATGGTATCCCCCTTTTATATCTTACAAAGCATAAACACACTCTTTGAAAATTCGTCCCCGCTCTTCATAGTTTTTAAACATTCCCCAACTGGCGCATGCGGGAGACAAAAGCACATAGTCTCCGCTGTTGGCATAGGAGGCGCATACCTTAACCGCTTCCTGCATATCCTCCGCATACATTACATTGGTAAAATCGTGGCGGGCTGCACATCTGGCTATTTTCTCCCTGGTCTGTCCCAGCAGAACCATATATCTTACCTTTCCGTCAAAGGATTCAATCCACTGATCGTATTCTGAATCCTTATCATAGCCTCCCGCAATAAGGATAGTCGGTCCCGGCATAGCCTTAATGGCCTGAATAGCCGCATCGGGATTGGTTCCCTTGGAGTCGTTGTAGTACTTTACTCCTGCCTTCTCAGCAACAAACTCAATTCTGTGTTCCACAGCCTTAAAAGCTTTTACCGCCTTCTGAATCGTTTCCAGAGGAACCCCTAGCTCTGTGGCAATCGCCACAGCTGCCATAACATTTTCATAATTGTGCCGGCCTAAAAGCTGCAAATCATGGATATCCACAATCTCTGTTCTCTCACCGCCATGATTATAAACAATCATATCTCCATCCAGGCAGTAGCCTTCTTTCAGACTTTCCCTGCTGCTGAAATAAACTGCCTTCGCTTTTGTGGTCTTGCCAAACTCTCTGAGAACCGGATCATCGTAATTCAGGACACAGCTGTCCTCCTCCGTCTGGTCAGCCGCAATCCGCTCTTTTACTTCTATGTAACAATCCATAGTTTTATGACGATTTAAATGGTCCGGAGTAATATTTAAAATTGCGCTCACATCAGGTTTAAAGTCCACAACGGTCTCAAGCTGAAAACTGCTGATTTCCGCAACAGTAACAGAATCATCTGTGGTTTCCAGAGCAACGGAAGCATAAGGTGTACCAATATTTCCCACAACAAACACCTGATGAAAATGGGCTTTTAAAATCTCTCCCGTAAGGGATGTGGTTGTAGTCTTTCCGTTGGTTCCTGTAATAGCTGCCAGTTTTCCCTTGGCGTAATGGTTTGCCAGCTGAATCTCGCTCCAAATTGGAATATCAGCCTCAATCAGGGCCGTCACAAAAGGGGCATCCATGGGAATTCCCGGGCTTATAATACACAGGCCTACCTGGGCAAGCTCCGCCGGCTTTAATTCCCCAAGACTGACTGTTATAGGATCTCCCGGCTTGAATTGGGCCAGAAGCTCCTCCTCGCTGAGATTTTCATTGCCGTCATATAAAATCACCTCATTGCCAGTATCCAGAACCAGTCTGGATGCCGCAATTCCGCTTTTTCCGCTTCCTGCTACTAATACTTTCTCACTCATATGTTTATCCTCTCCTATAATCCAAGGTATGCCAACAGACAGAGAATGGCCGTCACAATTGAAAATACAGCCACAACCCGGGTTTCCGACCAGCCGCAAAGCTCAAAATGATGGTGAATGGGAGCCATCTTGAAGATACGCTTTCCTCCGGTTTTCTTAAAATACGTCACCTGCATAATCACAGACAGCACCTCGATCAGATAAATAAAACCGATGATGGCTATAAAAATGGGGATCTGCATCATAAACGCGCTGGAGGCAACAAAACCTCCAAGGGCCAGTGATCCTGTATCTCCCATAAACACCTTTGCCGGATACACATTAAACAGAAGGAATCCAAGAAGACTCCCCACAACGGCTCCGGTAATAGGACTGATTCCTGTATTTTCTCCAATCGCTACTACTGTCAGGAAAGTTGCCACCAATATGGTCACGCTGGTACACAATCCATCCAGGCCATCTGTAAAATTCACTCCGTTGTCCGTGCCGATTACAATAAAAAATACAGCCGGGACAAAAAGAATTCCCAGATTCAGATACAGCCCGCTGTCAAATCCTCCTGTAAAGGGGATAAGCATCTCGGTTCCCACCTCTCCCGAACCAACCAGATAGTAGGCGAATATTCCAGTAATAATAAGCTGACCAGCCATTTTCTGAATGGGTGTAAGTCCTTCAGACCGTTTTAAAACGATTTTAATATAGTCATCCAAAAATCCTACAATGCCAAATCCCACTGTAACAAAAAGCACCGGAATAATTCTGGGATAATCTCTTACGTAAAACAGGGAAGTAATGATAATACTGGTAAGAATAATAAGACCGCCCATAGTAGGGGTTCCCTGCTTCTTCAAATGACTCTCCGGCCCCTCTTTGCGTACCTCCTGGCCAAATTTCAGCCGATGAAGAAAAGGTATAACAATAGGACACAGAATTGCGCTGATGGCAAAGGCTATAATAATCGCCAGTATGGTTTCGTTAATCATAACACACCTCAAATTTTTATGTATTAGTACATCAATGGAATCGTACATAGTAAGTAGTATACGTCTTTTTCACTGAATAATCAACCATAGATTCGAAAGGCTGCGTCAGTTTTTTCCTTCTCTTCCTCAATTCCCAAATAAGGCAGAATATTCTTGAAAATATCCGCTATAACAGGAGCCGCAATGGTTCCTCCATAGTAAATTCCTTCCGGCTCATCAATGGTAATCAGGGCAATTACCTGAGGATTATCCGCAGGAGCAAAACCGATGAAAGAAGAAATATATTTTTTCAGACTCCTGGGAAGCTTTTCTGAGGTAGCAGTCTTTCCGCCAATGCGGTATCCTTCAACATAAGCGTTTTTTCCGCTTCCCTCCGCCACTACCTGCTCCAGAATGTATCTCATTGCAGCGCTGGTTTCCTCTGACACAATTCCTGCGGTCTTAGGATAGGAAAAGGTGTGAACCGTCTCCCCGGAAGAAGAAACCGCTTTTACCCCGAAATGAGGCGTAATTCTGGTTCCTCCGTTTATAAGAGATGAAACCGTAGTTATCAGCTGGATTGGCGTAATCTGAAAAGACTGGCCAAAGGAAACCGTGGCCAGCTCTACCGGCCCCATATTTTCCTTTTTGTGCATAATAGTGACTCCCTCTCCCGGCAGATCAATTCCAGTTTTTTTCTTCAGCCCAAACTGTTCAAAATATTTATAGTAATGATCCACGCCAAGACGCTGCCCTACGTCAATGAGCACCGGATTGCAGGAATTCATCATCCCCTGAAGAAAGGTTTCACTCCCATGGCCTCCTACCTTATGGCAGCGAATCTTTCGATCCTCCACCACACGGAAACCAGGGCAGGAAAAGGTATCGTTAAGGCTTACCACTCCCTCTTCCAATCCTGCCGCCGCTGTAACAATCTTAAAAGTAGACCCCGGCTCGTAGGTATCATTGATACAGGGATTTCTCCACATCTGATTTAACAGATCCTGCCTCTCCCTTTCCGACACCTGGCTTTCAACTGTCTGATTCAGAGTAAACGGACTGTTAAGATCAAATTCAGGAACATTTACCATAGCGTAGATTTGCCCATTCTGAGGATTCATCACAATGACAGAAACCCGATTTGCCCCTTTTTTTTCCATCACCTGCGTCGCTGCCTGTTCACAATACTGCTGAATGTTCACATCCAGACTGACATATAAATCCTGGCCCGCCACAGGCTCCACTCTGTCTTCAGCAGCGTTTTCCAATTCCACTCCCGCCGCATCAGCCATAGTAAGAATCTTTCCGTTGGTTCCCTTTAAATACTCTTCATACACAACCTCCAGGCCGATAATTCCCTGATTGTCTCCCCCTGTAAATCCCAGTACCTTTGAGGCCAGGCTTCCATAGGGATAGTATCTCTTGTAATCCTCATCTACCTTAACTCCGGCCAGATGAAAAGAACGAATTTTGTCTCCCAGTTCTTTATCCACATTCGTCTTTATAATCTCCCTGGAGCTATAGGTTTCTACCTTTTTCCTTACCTCCGACTCATCAAGTCCCAGTTCCCTGGATAGCACTGCTGTCACTTCTTCCGGTTCCTCAATCTGATTGTGTATTACAGAAATGGTGCACACGGTTCTATTGGTAGCGATTACCTTTCCGGAAGCATCTATAATATTGCCTCTTGCTGCCTTAATGGTTCTCTCTCTCTGGTGAAGATCTTCTGCCCGGGCGCTGTAATAATCTGATCGACAAACCATAAGAAAAATAAGCCGTCCCGTTAGTCCTGCCATACAGATAAACAACAGGAAAAACAGGACGGCTATTCTTTCTCTGTGATGGGTTCGAAATGAATTCATATACTGCTCCACACTGTCATTATTACAGTATATGACTCCTTTCACTCATTATTCTTTCAGCCATCTTCCCCACTGCTTTCCGGCAGGCTGCTTTCTAAGCGCTCAGTTTCAGAAACTGTTGCTGAAACTGTATCTGTCTGGCCGCTGCTTTCCTGACCTGGAACAGCCGCTGGAAGATTAGTGCCTGTTCCGTCAGAAGGCCTTGGAATATATTCCTCCGATGGATTCAACAGCTCTTCTGGAACTGGTTCTCCGTTTTCCATAGTAGGACCTGCTGCACTCTCCTCTGTTTCTCCCTCCTCTGTTTCCTGTGACACTTCTCCGCTTGTAATACCCTCTTCCTGAGGAAGACCTGCTGCCTCCGGATCCATCTGTGTATCCGTTGCGGCTGTATCCGGGAAAATATTTAAATAAGGAAGAATCTCTGCCATAATTTTCTGGAAAATCTGAGTGGCATAAGTACTGTGGGGCTGATCCTCCACATGAGGCTGATCCACTACCACATAGACCAGAACCTGAGGATTATCTGCCGGGGCATATCCGCAGAAAGAAACCAGATAATTTGTTTTATCTCTGGGGATTTTCTCCGCCGTACCTGTCTTGCCCGCAACTTTATAGCCTTCTACCTTGCCTGCGCTTCCAGTTCCGCCCTCTCCGTTTACCGTCTGATATAACGCTTCATTAATATAGTCCGTGGTTGAATCTGAAACTGTCTCTCTCACAAGAACCGGCTCTTTTGTTTCCACAACAGCACCCTGCTCATTTAAAATCTGCTTTACCACATGAGGCTCATAATAGGAACCGCCATTAATAACAGAACAGTACGCAGCGGCCATTTGGATCATGGTACAGTTAAAGTTCTGTCCAAAGGAATTGGTAGCCAAATCTACAGGGCCTGCAGAATCTGCCGTATACATAAGGGTTTTATTGTCCGCCTCACCTGGAAGATCAATACCAGTCTTAGAGCCAAAACCAAACATAGTCTGATATTTATAAAAACGGTCCTCACCAATCTGCTGTACCAGCTGCATCATAACGGCATTGCAGGATTTCATAAGACTCTGCTCAATCGTCAGAGGCCCATGTCCGTAAAGGCTGACACAGGAAATATCTGTACCGGCCACATTTACAATTCGATTGCATTGGTATACCTCATTTCCTGTAATAACCCCTTCTTCCAGACCGGCAGCTACTGTAAAAATTTTAAAGGTGGAACCAGGCTCAAATCCATCGCTGATAGTGAAATTTCTCCAGGTCTGATTCCAGGCCACCTGAGTTCCCAAGGACATAACCTCCTGATCTGTATAATGGTCAAAAACCTGGTCTGCCGTAATAGGAGCTTCATCCTTGTGCTTTCTCTTATAATCATCCACCGCCTCCTGAATTCCCAGCTGACGAACTACCTCATCAGTGTACTCAGGCCGCAGCTGCCTGGGATTATTCAAATCGAAAACATTGTCATTGGCCATGGCAAGAACTTCGCCGTTGTTGGGATTCATCACAATCACACCAACCCGCTCACTTCCTGTCTCCTGCTCCCATTCATTTATATATTTCTCAACAATCTTCTGAACATTTGCATCTATGGTAGAAACAATAGTGTTTCCGTTTACAGCCGGCTTAATAACTCTCTCCAGATTGGAATCGTCGTTTAAATAGCCATACTCTCTTCCATTGGTACCCATAAGAGTGGAATTATAATACTGCTCCAGCCCTCCTGTTCCCGTGGAGCCGTCGCTTCCGGAAAATCCGATTACATGGCAGGCCAGAGAATTATAGGGATAAACACGTTTGTATTCATCCTCAAACCAGATTCCCTTAATAGACTGGGTACTTCCCTGCTTGTCAAATTCCTCTTCCTTCTGAGCTTTGTATGTCTCGTAATTTTCCTTCTGCTCATAAGACAGCTGTCGCGCATACCTGACATAGGCGCTGTTTGAATTCTCCTGAATCAGATTCATCATCTCCGTCCTATCGTATCCAAAGCATTCCACAAGGGCGTTAACGGAAGGCTCCAGATAATCCTCAGGGCTGGACATAATCTGCCGCGGATCAATAATTAAATTGTAAACTTTTTCACTTGTAGCCAGGTAGGTCCCATTGCGGTCCAGAATATCTCCTCTTCGGAAAGGAATCACCCGACTGTCGTAATCCTGATGAGACAATACCTGCTGATTGTACTCTGCCTGTTTTTCTGTCATCAGCTGATACAGCACCATGACTAATGCAAACAAAGCCAGCGTAATTACCAAAACGGTAACCGCCAGCTTTTCCTGCATGTAAGGTAGAAAGATTTTCACCTTTCTATTTCCATTCTTCTTAGTATTTTGGGATTTCTTCATTCTGTCTTACATACTCACTTTCTGTCTTGTCATACTGAAGAATCTGATCCTTATTGGCATAAACCATACCCAGCTCCTGAGTGGCCACTTGATAAATATGGTCCAGATCAATGGATGTATTGATACTGGTTTCCAGATCATCATTCTTCGCCTTTAACGTTTCCAGCTGAGCTTCCAGAGTCTCAATGTTGCGCATCCTTGTTGTTATAGATGATTGAAGCTGAAGATAACTCACACATAAGTAAAGAGTGCAGACTGCAGCAAATGTAAGCATAATCACGTAAGGCAGATCCATCTGCAAAGCCTTTTCCTGATTCCGTCTGACTCTGTGATTGGCAGATACTCTCTGCTTGGCATCCATAGACTCCCTGCCGGAACGGCGGGCAGGCTCCAGCTTACGGACAGTATTTCCCTGCACATAAGATGTTTCCCTGTACGGACCCATATTCCTTTTTGCAGCCATAGCTCTTTTCCTCCCTTTATTTTCTCTCAAACACTCTTAATTTTGAGCTTTTCGCTCTTTTGTTTTCTCTGATCTCCTCTTCGGAAGGTACAACCGGCTTTCTTGTCACAACTCTTCCTTTGCTTGCCTTCCCGCACACACATACCGGAAAATCCGGCGGACAGGTACAGGGATTTTCATTGACCCGAAACCGGTTTTTTACAATTCGATCCTCCAGAGAGTGAAAGGTGATAATACTCAGCCTTCCTCCCGGATTCAGCAGATCAATCATCTGGTCAATGGAATTGCTTAAAACCTCCAATTCCTGATTCAGCTCAATCCTTATAGCCTGAAACGTCTTTTTAGATGGATGTCCGCCAACAGCTCTCACCTTTGCCGGCACAGCCTCCCGAATGATCCGATTCAGGTCTCCTGTTGTTTCAAGAGGTTTTTTCTCTCTTGCCTTTACAATGTGTTTTGCAATATTTTTGGCAAATTTGTCTTCTCCATAATCTCTGATTATACGGTAAAGCTCCTTCTCGCTGTAGGTATTGACAATTTCCGCCGCCGTCTTTGGATTTCTCTGATCCATCCGCATATCCAGCGGAGCCTCCTCTTCCCGGTAGGTAAATCCTCTTTCCGGCGTATCCAGCTGATAAGAGGATACCCCCAGATCCAGATAGATTCCATCTACCTTATGGACTCCCAGTTTCTCTAATACTGACTGTATTTTTTCATAATTGCTCCTGACGATGGTTACCCGGCTTCCATATTCCTTAAGCCGTTCTCCGGCTGCCTGTATGGCATCGGCGTCCTGATCAATTCCGATTAATCTTCCGTTGGTCCCTAACCGGCTGCACACTTCCCATGCGTGCCCGCCGCCGCCCAGGGTTCCGTCTACATAAATTCCATCTGGCTTAATGTTCAGGCTGTCAACTGTCTCGTAAAGCAGCACTGACTTGTGTTCAAACGTCATATTCCAAGTCCTTCCATTGCTTCTGCTATTTCTTCCATATCGTCATAGGTATTGGCTGCTGTCCAAGCCTCTTTGCTCCAGATCTCAATACGGCTTCCCACTCCTACTAAAACCGCATCTTTTTCAATCCCCGCATGTTCTCTTAAAACTGCAGGTAGCAGGATCCTTCCCTGCCTGTCCACCTCGCAGGAGGTGGCTCCTGCCAGAAAAAATCTAGAAAACTTTCTGGCATTAGCGTTGGTCAGCGGCAGGCTTTTCAATTTTTCTTCCAGCACTGTCCATTCTTTATTATCATACACAAATAAACAGCCGTCCAAGCCCTTCGTTACAACGAATTCCTCTCCAAGCTGTTCTCTGAATTTCGATGGAACAATTAATCGCCCTTTTGCATCGACCGTATGATTGTATTCTCCCATGAACATACTAATCACCTGCCTGGGTGGCGGTGGATCCACTTGCCCACCATTTACTACCACTTTACTCCACTTTCCTCCACTAATAGTTTCATTTTAGTACATTTGTAAGAAAATAGCAAGGAATTTTTCAAAAAAAAGAAGCTCCTGCATCTTTATGCCGTCGCTTCCTTTTTATAGCAGATCAATAGCCTGCTGTAATATACTGCTCAATTAATTTATCCAGCTCCACGCTTCTTTTGTAAATTGTATCGCTGTCGTCAAAGTCAATGCTCTTATTCAGCTTTTCTCTCGCCTTTTCAATCTCGCAGATCAGCTCTTCTTTCGAAATCATATCAAACTTCTCCTTTGCTTTTTATTGACAATTGTCTGTGCTTCCAGAAGAGAATGAAAGCTGATATGAATACCAGAATCAGGGACAATGCCTGAGATACCGGAATTCCCGTATTAAAAAATATCAACTGATCTGTACGGAGTCCCTCGATCCAAACTCTGCCTAAGCCATACCCCAAAAGATAGAGGAAAAGTATTTCTCCGTCAAATTTCTTTCTTTTGCGGTACCAAAGCAAAAACAGTAAAACACATAAATTCCACACTGATTCATATAGGAAAGTAGGATGCACCTGAATATATTCCGCTCCATCCTGAACAATCAGGTGATCCAGCAAGTCCTGGGTTATCATACTTTCATTAACCAGTTCTCTTCTGATTCTCATTGCGAATAGGCTGTCAGTGTAACCGCCGAAGGCCTCGCAGTTAAAGAAATTCCCCCACCTGCCGATAATCTGGCCGGTAATGAGTCCCAAGCAGCCGGTATCAGCCATGGAAAAAAAGGAAAGCTTTTTTACTCTGGTGTAAACCAGCAGCGTAAGAACCGCTGCTATTACCCCTCCATAAATAGCCAGTCCGCCTGCTCTGAGATTAAATATCTGAATCAGGTTATCCTTATAATTGTCCCAATCAAAAATAACGTAGTAGATTCGGGCTCCTATAATAGAAAAAACGATTGCATACAGCGCAAAATCTAAATAAATATCTGGATCCTGCCCCCTCCGTTTTGCATCCCTCATTGCAATCCAAAGTCCAGCCAGCATTCCAATTCCTATAATGATTCCATAGAATGCGATTCGAAATCCAAATATTGAGATACTGTTTCGCAAATGTTCAATAGTAATACCCAGGTGCACAAAACTAATATCCGCTGTATTTGACATTTAATATCTCCTTTCTGCTTTTATATTTTACCCCTTAAACTGTCAAAAATCAAACTAATTCGCCCGACACTTACTGTCATAATTCGACAAACTGCAAAGAAGCCATTTCTCCATTTATTAAGGATAATAAAATATTCTATATTAGTTAATTTAAAAAATCAACTATATACTGCACGGCAGGAATCCAGTTGTGAATGAAGATGAATGAAAATATGGGGATGATCGTTTAGTCCAAGAAAACGTCCGCGTCCTGTTCTTTTTTCGTGATTAAAATTTGCTATCTTTTGGAAATAACGGAATCAATCAGACCATATTTCAGTGCTTCTTCAGCACTCATAAAGTTATCTCTATCGGTATCTTTTTCAATTTCTTCGATAGTGCGTCCAGTGTTTTCTGATAATATCCTGTTTAATCTTTGCTTACTTTTTTGCATATAATCAGACATTATTTTTATATCACTGGCCGGTCCTTGAATACCATTGCCATGCATAGCTGGCTGATGTATCATAATTTCAGCATTGGGTAACGCCATACGCTTACCATGTGTACCTCCAGCTAATAAAAATGCTCCAAAACTTGCAGCTAAACCAACGCATATTGTTGCAACATCACATTTGATATATTGCATCGTGTCATAAATTGCAAAACCGGCAGTTACCGATCCTCCCGGGCTGTTGATATATAATTGAATATCTTTATTGGGATCTTGTGCTTCTAAAAAGAGCATTTGAGCCACAATTATACTGGCAGAAGTATCGCTTACTTCTTCTCCCAAAAAAATAATTCTATCTGACAGCAATCGCGAGAAAATATCATAGCTGCGTTCTCCTCTGCTGGTTTGTTCAATGACATAAGGAATTGTACTCATGCTGCTATCTCCTTAAACAAGTTGATAAATAAAATAGTTTTTTTGTTATGGAAATTCCTACACAAGGAAATCCTATTCTGTTTGGGTACAAATACTCCAATATTTCTATAAGTTTTTGGTGGATATACATATAATTGCTTGAAAGCAAGTGTAAATGCTTGCTGAGAGTCATATCCAGATTCATACGCAATTTGCATTATAGATTCATTCGTTTTTATCAGCTTTTCCGCAGCGATTGTTAGCCTGCGAGTTTGAAGATATTTATATATGGTAATTCCGGTATATTCAGAAAATATTCGGTTGAGATAAAATTTTGAATAGCCAACATCTCCAGAAATTTTATCTATACTGATTTTTTCCTCAATATTCTCTTCAATGTAACTCAATACTCTTTTTACTATCTCTTTTTTCTTTTCCATTTTCTAACCTCCTTCTCAGTATTATAACAAGCCGGAACCAGCGTGTCTTAATAAAAAATGCTATTTTAGCGCCAGATTAAAAAGATTTTTACTGAAATAAAAAGGCTACTTGTCATATACTATATGACTTTATGACGCTATCTCAATAAAATCAGAATGTAATTAAGACATAATTGGAGGCCAAATGTCAATAGGTATTACAGCTCTTTTGGGGAGAGTGCAAAAAGAAAAACGCTGCTATCTTTTTTCGGTGGCTGTTACAATACGAAGCCCCGTATCGCTTATGCCGTCGAGCAGCGCGTCAAGCTGACCACCGCTGTGTGTTCTTTTCAGCTGGTCTGTCTAAAAAAACTGGTCTACGGATATATTATAACGGAACATAAACTCAAAGAAAATCTGCAAACTGAGGTGTTGTCCGTTGTTCTCTATATTCGCAGGGTAGCGGGGAAAAATATACATTTCGTTGCTCACTTTCTTGGAGTTCTCTTTCCTGCCCATTCCCGCTGCCTTTAGCGCTGCTTCAAAAGCCTTGAAGTCGTATTTTGGTACTGGCCTTTTCGCCATATTCATTGGAGAAACCGCAAAAAACAACGTCCGATAAAATCTATGTTGATTTTGAAAAAGGGGGGTTTGTTATGATGAAACCAAATTGCCCGTTTGTCCTATTTGTTGGTACCCAGAAACTGGTAAAACGGCGAGAATTTGAAGAATTTATCCTTCGTGAAATTATTATGTAATTTCCCATACCACTAATTACGGGAGAATTGTCAGTTACGATTGAAAAAGCCGAGTCTTTGTGCTATACTTTATAGCTGCGTTGGATTCTTTTTTTAAGTGAGAAAGGAGTCCGTCATACTTATGCCACCCGCGCGATTGAACGCGGTATGCAGCCAAAAGTCTTGCAGCAATTATTAGGTCATGCAAGTATTAAAACGACTATGGACAGATATGTTCATGTTACGGACGAATCACTGGTAAAAGCTGTTCAGCTTTTTGAAGCAGCTACGCCCGCCAGTTAAGAAAAAAGGGCGTAAACAAAATAAAGAGAAAGGCAGAAAGCCCGAAAATTGCGGCTTTCCGGAAAGGTAGAGATAAATATGAAATTAGGAATCGTAATATATTGACCGATTTTCATAATTCCATGTATCTTTATAAAAGTCCGTAAACCCGCATGGTTGCTGCATTTCTTGAAATCGCAACTTCATAAAGAAGCACATAAAACCATATAGTTTCATGCCATTTGGGTGTAAAAATGGGTGTAAAACAATAGGTACAAATCAGAGTCCAACGCACAAATTCAGTTTATATACGCGTTAAGGCTAAGACTATTTATTATTTTAAATTGAATATGGAACCGCTAAGGCGGCGTTTCTCACTTCCTACCCGGAAGAACAGGAACGCCGCTTTTTTTATGCCCTCATGTTACGCAGTAGGGGCAGAAAGAGCCTTGATATATAAGGCTTTTCTTGGCGTATGTACCCGTACCGAAAGACTTATCCAAAGTCAAAACAAAAGTCGCTTTCAATCTTACGAAACGGCAGCTCATTTGTCTTGCGGGAGCCTTAGGCGTAGGCTTGCCGCTTTTCTTTTTGCTCAAGGACAGCGCAGGGACGAGCCTTGCGGCTATGGCGATGATTGTCGTCATGCTGCCCTGCTTCCTCTTTGCCATGTATGAGAAACACGGGCAGCCCCTTGAAGTGATTGCAAAGAACATCATACAGACCCGGTTTATCCGTCCAAAGGAACGCCCCTACCGGACGGAAAACCTTTACGCCGTCCTGGAACG
>DXFU01000088.1 GCA_019114305.1 Candidatus Hungatella pullicola
TAATCTTTCTGTCCGGATTGGCCTTGGTAAAAGCCTCCACTTTTTTTCCAATCGTTGAAAAAAGATAACTGCCTGGCAGCTTTAAATAATTTTCATTGATTCTGACCATATTTTTCCTCCTGCAATAACCTTTTTTTAATTCCGTCTTATCTCATTGATTCCGGGAGTTTCAAATTCTCTATGTCTAATTCTCCCGTAAACACCTCAACCGCAGGACCAGTCATATAGACATGGCCGCTTTCTCTGTCCCATCGAATAACCAGATGGCCGCCTTTCAGTTCTACATCCACCTTATTTTCCGTCTTTCCGCTTAAGATACAGGCCACGGCGCTGGCTGTAGCTCCCGTACCGCAGGCCCAGGTTTCGCCGCTTCCCCTCTCCCACACTCTCATTCGAATATGCTCTCTGTCAATGACTTCAACAAACTCAGAATTGGTTTTCTCCGGGAATCTTGGATGGGTTTCATAGGCAGGTCCGATCTCTTCCAAATCCAGATTATCAATCCCAGCCTCATAATAAACGGCGTGAGGGTTGCCCATAGAGATTCCAATAAACTCTTTTTCCTGACCCAAAACCGTAATCTTTTCCGGAATCTGACTGGTTACCTGGGGAATTCCCATATCCACCGTAATAGAAACAGCTTTGCCGTTTTCCGCTTCAATGGACAGATGTTTCATTCCCGCCTTTGTTTCCACATCAAATTCTGTTTTATCCACCAGATGATGATCAAACACATATTTTCCCACGCATCTGATTCCGTTTCCGCACATCTCGCCCTCTGATCCGTCAGCGTTAAACATCTGCATTCTGCAGTCTGCAGTCTGAGATGGATGAATAAGAATCAAACCGTCTGAGCCGACGCCGAAGTGGCGTTCACTTACCAGTACTGCCAGCTTTTCCGGCTCTTTTACTGTTTCCTCAAAGCAATTCACATATACATAGTCATTGCCTATTCCCTGCATTTTCGTAAACTTCATTGTTTTCTCCCTTTGCTATATAATCCCTTACGGCCCCTGATGGGCTACTGATTAATCAGACTCATGATCATCTGAGCCGTCTCAGTCATATTATTCCCACTGTCCATACTGCATTTTTGGATATACCGGTATGCCTCAGCCTCTTCCATATGATTTCTTTCCATTAACAAAGCTTTGGCCTGATTGATAATTTCCTTTTCCTGGCTGGTTCTCTCTTTTGGTTTTCCGTCCTTCCTTCTTCTTCGCAGGTCCCCCCGTTCCTCCATCATGGAAACAGTACTGACCAGATCATGTACCTTTAAAGGAAGGCCCAAGGAAACAATGTCAGATGAGTCGGCTCCCCCTAAATGAGTGAGGGAGGCGATTAAAAGCATTTTCATGTCCCTTGGAAGACACTCGTAAAGTTCCCGGTAAACCATATCCTGGAACCGGCTTCCGCAAATAAGGATTCCCCTTCCCAGCTCATCTGCGCTGTTGAGAGCCTGAGCGCCGGAAGTGCAGACCGCCGCCACATCAAAACCATTTTTCACCAGAATATTTCGAATATTTCTTCCATCTTCCAGTTTTGGAAATGCTACTATAATATTTGCCAATGGCGCTCACCTCCGGGTTAAAGGACTTTCCCCTGAAAGTCCTGCCGTCTAACAGGCGGCCTTAATTCAGGTATTCCAAATGCGCCCGCCATACTTTCATAAAACAGCGGCCCCGCCGCCAGGCGCATAATGGTTTTAATACTGGTTCAGATACCGCTCCACTTCCCAGTCAGTCACATGAGCCCGAAACAGCCTCCACTCTGTCTCCTTAGCCTCCAGGTATTTGCTGTATATGTGATCCCCTAAAACTTCCTTCATAAAAGAGCTGCGGCGGAAGACCTCAATAGCCTCTCCCAGAGTTTCCGGCATCTGTTCAATCTTCTTTCGTTTCATTTCCCTGTCAGACATAGCGAAAATATTAGAATCCACGCTTTCCGGCGGAACCATTCCTTTTGTGATTCCATCTAATCCTGCTGCCAGACATGCAGCTAAGGCCAGATAGGGATTCACGGAAGGATCAGGACAGCGCAGTTCAATTCTTGTTCCCTCGCCTCTGCTGGAGGGAATCCGGATTACAGAACTTTTATTGGCCTTTGCTGTCCATGCGACATAAACAGGAGCATCATAGCCTGGAACCAGCCTTTTATAGGAATTTACCAGAGGATTGGTCAAAATCGTCATCTCCTTCATATGGTAAAGCATTCCTGCCAGGAAGGAATAAGCCGTCTTACTTAGGCCTAATGGGTCTGATTTGTCTTCAAAGGCATTGCCCCCGTTTAAATAGGACAGAGACAGATTCAGGTGCATGCCGGAGCCGTTTACTCCTGCCTTTGGCTTGGGCATAAAAGTAGCGTGAAGGCCATGGCGCTTGGCTATGGTTTTTACCGCCATCTTAAAAGTAAGAACATTATCTGCCGTCTCCAGACCTTCCCCGTATTGGAAATCAATTTCATGCTGTCCGGGAGCCATCTCATGATGGGACTCTTCTATCAGAAATCCCATATCCTCCAGGTTCAGAACAATATCACGTCTCACGTTCTCCCCCTGATCAATGGGCGCCACATCAAAATATCCCGCTGTCTCATGGGTGTAAGTAGTTGGCCTTCCTTCGTCATCTGTATGAAACAAGAAGAACTCACATTCCGGGCCGGCAAAGAAACGATATCCCATCTCTTCTGCCTGCCCAATCACCTTCTTCAGCACATACCTGGGGTCTCCCTCAAAAGGTGTTCTGTCAGGCCGATATACGTCACACATCATACGGGCAACCTTTCCCTGCTGGGGCCTCCACGGAAAGATCTCAAAGGTATCCAGATCCGGATACAGATACATATCTGATTCCTCCATGCGGACAAAGCCTTCAATGGAAGATCCGTCAAACATGCACCGGTTATCCAAAGCTTTTTTCAGCTGTGACGATGTAATGGCAACGTTCTTTAACATTCCAAAAATATCTGTGAACTGCAGGCGGATAAACTCCACATCTTCTTCTTCTACCATTCGGAAAATATCATCTTTTCCATATCTTTGCATAATTCCCTCTCCCTTCTCCTGAATTTCAGTTTCAAGCAGTGAATTCAAAGAAAAACAATCCAAATGCAAAAGGAGGTGAGCAGATCACCAATCCGTTTGCGGATCAGATCTGCATCACCCCCATTAGTAATGAGTAAAATATAGCAGTAGATTTTTTATTTGTCAACTGTTTTTTCCCGGCCAAAGCCTGAGAAAAAGGCAGTTTTCCTATCTCCTGTAATTAAGGGCCCGTATAGAATTGAGAATTGCAAGAACGGAAACCCCTACATCGGCAAATACCGCTGCCCACATACTGGTAATTCCAATAGCAGTGAGAATAAGAACCAGTACCTTCACTCCAATGGCAAACACAATGTTCTGCTTTACAATTCTTATGGTCTTTCTCGCTATAAGAATGGCATCCACCAGTTTAGAGGGTTCATCGGTCATAATAACCACATCTGCCGCCTCAACTGCGGCATCTGATCCAATTCCTCCCATAGCAATTCCCACATCCGCTCTGGCCAATACCGGAGCATCGTTGATTCCGTCTCCCACAAAGCAGAGCGTCTTTCCCTCCGGCTTAGCAGAAAGAAGCTCCTCCACTCTTGCAACCTTGTCTCCCGGAAGCAGTCCTCCATATACTTTATCCAATCCCAGCTGGCGGCCAACAATCTCTCCCACTTCCTGGCGGTCTCCAGTAAGCATTACCAGCTGTCTCACTCCGGCATCTCTAAGGCCTTTCAGCGCCTCCGGCACATCCTGACGCACCGTATCGGAAATTACAATGGATCCTAAAAGTCCCTGATCGTCAGCTACGTACAAAGTAGTACCCAGCTTTCCTGGCTCCTCCGTCACCGTTACCTTCTGTTTCTCCATCAGCCTCAAATTGCCGATATACAGATTTCTCATTTGACCGTCTACGGAAACCACAGCATGGAGTCCGCAGCCTGGAATTTCCTCTGTAGACTGAATATGCTGTTCCTGCACCTGTTCCCGGCAGGCTTCTTTTACAGACAGGGCAATGGGATGATTGGAGTGGTATTCTCCGTAGGCAGCCAGCCTAAGCAGCTCCTCACTGGTTCCTCTTGCCGGACGAATCTCTGTAACCTGAAATTTGCCGGTTGTCAGTGTTCCTGTCTTGTCAAATACTACCGTATCAAGAGAGGCAGAAGCCTCCAGGTAATTGCTTCCTTTCATCAGAATCCCCTGTTTGGAAGCAGCTCCCAAACCTCCGAAAAAGCTTAAGGGTACAGAGATGACAAGAGCGCAGGGACAGGACACAACCAGAAAGCTGCAGGCTCTGTATATCCAGGTCTGCCATCCCCCTCCCAGAATCAAAGGCGGAATAACGGCCAGTATCAGCGCTAAAACCACTACAATTGGGGTATAAACTCTGGCAAATTTTGTAATAAAATTCTCCGCCTTAGCCTTTCTTGAACTTGCATTTTCCACCAGTTCAAGAATTTTTGCCACAGTGGAATCATCAAAGAGTTTGGTAACCTCCACTTCCAGCACTCCGTTTAAATTAATAGAACCGCTTACAATGGAATCTTTTTCCTTTACCTCAACAGGCATGGACTCTCCCGTAAGGGCCTTTGTATCCAGACTGGAACTTCCTTTTACCACAACGCCATCCAGAGGAACCTTCTCTCCCGGCTTAATCACAATAATATCTCCAGGAACCACTTCATAGGGGTCTACTTTTTCTTCCTTTCCGTCTTTTAGAAGGTTGGCATACTCCGGATTAATGTCCATCAGAGCCGTAATAGATTTTCTGGATTTATTCACCGCGTAGCTGTTAAACAGCTCGCCTACCTGGTAAAACAGCATAACTGCCACTGCCTCTTCCAGGCTTCCGCAGCCAATGGCTCCTATTGTAGCCACTGTCATAAGGAAATTCTCATCAAAAACTTGTCCATTGGCAATATTGCGCACCGCTTTCACAGGAATGTCGTATCCTGCCGCCAAATAGGCAATTACATAAACAGCCCACCAAAAAGAAACTCTGCCTTCAGCCATATGTCCCGCTATCAGGAAAACAGCGCTGACCGCCAGTCTGGCTACCATAATTTTCTGTTTCTTCGTCATAGCTCTTCCTCGATTCCGCCTACCGAATCACCTTAAACTCGGCCTCCGGCTCTATTTTGCAGGCAATCTTTCTGCACTCTTCCACAATTGCCTCAGCTCTGTCATCAGGAACTTCCATAGTCAGCCGCTGAGTCATAAAACTTAAAGACGCGTTTTCCACTCCCGCAATCTTCTTAACTCCTTCTTCAATTTTAGCAGCACAATTTGCGCAGCATAAACCTTCTAACTTAATAATTTTTCTCATAATAGGTTCTCCTTTTCTTTTTATTATTCACTGATATGCTCCATTCCCTGAGCCAGAATGGTCTGAATATGACCGTCGGCCAGAGAATAAAATACGGTTTTTCCGTCTCTGCGAAATGTAACCAGCCTCATCTGTTTCAAAACCCTCAGCTGATGAGAAATGGCTGACTGCCCCATTTGAAGCAGGTTGGCAATGTCACAGACGCACATTTCCGATTGGCTTAAAACATAAAGAATCTTGATTCTTGTAGAATCCCCAAATATCTTGAAAAACTCCGCCAGATCTAACAGTTCCTGTTCGTCCGGCATCACCTCTTCCACACGGCGGACAATATCCTCATGGACAGAAATAAACTCACACTGAGGGACCTCATTTTCTAAAGAATTCATTTTCTGATTCTGTTCCACAAAATCCTCCTCTCATAAACATATGAATAACTGTTCATATGTTTATATTAGCACTTTATCATAAAAAGTCAATACAGAACATAGATTCTTTTTCTCAATAAAAAAACCGTAAATCCGCTTCTTTCATATGAGGCGGATTTACGGCCTTCTCAAATATTAATTTTATACTTCCTCATCTATTACTTCCTTGGCCATTTGAACCATTTCATCTGCGGAATACTCCGTATTGCTGGTAAAAAGCAGATAGGTGAGTCCATCTTCCTTCCATGTTACATTGGTAAAAACTTCTCTCTCCTCTTTTTCACTGCCGTAACTGATATACAGCTGGCCGGCTGCCGCCAATGCCTGATCCTCAGGGGAAGGTTCCCCGTCAGGAGGAAGAAACAGGTAATTGTCCTGAGTCACAGAGATAACCGTTCCCCTATATTCTGCCGTCTGCCCGGCTTCCTGCCCCTCCCCTTTCATCTTCTCAAAAGGTCTTTCAATGGTCAGGTTAATACCGTCTTCATACTCCAGCATAATACTTGGATAAGTCCCTACCACTGTTCCCGAATCATCTCTTCCCTCTACCTGGGTGAGATAGCCTTTCTGGAATTGGAGCCCATTATCAAATTCTGCCACAGCCTTGGGGACAGCTCCCATTACTTCAGCTCCCTCCTTTACCTGCTGGCTGGAGGTATAGGTTACCTGATCTGTCCTGACAGAAGTAAAGAGTCCTGTCACCGTCCCTGCCCCTATAGCTGTCACCGTCCCCAACATGACAATTGCCGCTGTCGCTCCAATGAGCATTGCTTTTTTCCTTGAACTGAATCTCATAATTTTTCTCCTTTCCTGAATTTCACAGTGTATGTCAGCCAGAATTTTTTCCTGTCTCTCCTGGCTGAAAGAAATCCTTTCACCTGTCTCCTTCATCAATTTTCCTAAATCCGTCTTCCACTGTTCTTTGTATTCATTCTTCATCCGTGAACCCTCCCCGCTTCCATTTTCTGCAGCTTTCCATCTGCCAGCTTCCCTTTCAGCATTTTTCTGCCTGCGTAAAGTCTGGATTTCACCGTTCCCTCAAAACTTCCCGTCAATGCGGCAATTTCTTTTACAGAGTAATCTCTGTAGTAATAAAGAATCATCACGGTACGTATTTTTACCTCTAGCTCCATCACTGCCTGGTAAATACGCCTTCTCTCCTCTCTTTGAAGAACCATCTCCAAAGGTCCGGGGGATTCTCTGTCCTCGCAGATCTGCTCCAAATAACCTGCCTGCTCCTCATTTTCCCGAAGCTCATCCATGGATACCGCCCTTCCCTTCTTTTTCAAAAGCTTCCAGGCAGTTCTTACCAAAATTGTAGTAATCCACTTTTCAAAGGTTTCCGGATTGTGAATCTCAGTCCTGTGAAGGAAGCATTTGACAAAGGTTTCCTGAAGAATATCCTCACTGTCCGACTGGTTTCCTGATATCAGATACGCGATGCGATAAAGCTTATCTGCCTCCTTGCGGTATATCCGGTCAAAGGCGTTCTGGTCGCCGGCTTTCATTTTTTCAATTAATGCTTTTGTCTTTTCATCCATATCCTTTGTTCCATTCCTTTCGATGCATCTGTTATATAAGAGCCTTTTTCCCGAAGATCGGTTTGGAAAAAATAAAAATTTTTCGTTTTTGCTCTGACCATACAGAACACACAGCATCTTTGTTCCTCAGCCAGCAATCCTCTGAAACAAAAAAGACCGGGTAAAATCAATGTTTCATCTCTATGACACTTCTGTGCCATAGAGATGAAACATTTCTTTTATCCCGATCCTAAATAGGAAAAAATAACAGCAAATCCGCTACATCTCTTCCCGGCTCTCCCGTATAGCATCTTTTACTGCCTTTTTAATCACAAAATAAGCCACCAATGCAATCACTCCAATGATTACAGCCCATATAAGCAGAATAAATAAAATTCCAAATCCCCAGCCTGCAACTGACATTTTCTCTTCCCCCTTTATTGTTTCCCATTGGTATTGCTGCCTTTTATCCCCGTTCTCCTTTTCTGTTAAGCACTTTGTCTATCATAAGAAAATAGACTGTAACGGATACTACCGCGCTGATTCCATCAGAAATTGGCTCAATATAGAAAATATTGGTCACATCCCACAAAATCGGAATCAGGAAAGCTCCCGCCAGAAAAATAATCTTTCTGAACATAGACAGAGAGATTGCTATTTTGGCAATCCCCATTCCTGTAAATCCGTCTACCACCGTATACTGAGCTGCCAACGGAATAATTGCCATAGTATAGATTTTAATAGCCCATACTGTCAGTTCTACATACTCCTCATTCTGCGTAAAAATCCTTACAAACACATGAGGTATTGTATGGGTAAGCACAAACATAACCGTAGTAAAAATAAGCCCCAGGGTCAGAATGCTGCGCTCAGCCTTCTTAACCCGGTCCGGCCTTCTTGCCCCATAATTGTATCCAAGAATTGTCTGGGTTCCTCCTGTAATTCCTCCAAGAGGCATGGTAACCATTAACATTAAGCTTTGGACAATGGTCATACAGGTAAGAAGCATATCTCCCCGCTCCGGCCCCCCGTATTTTTGAATCACCATATTCAAAGCTATAATAAGGACATTATCAAAAGCAATAATCAGAAACGGACTGAAGCCTATAAGAAGGACCCGCTTCATAACAGCCCAGTCATATCCTTTAAAAGTAATTCGCACCAGAGGTTTGCTGCTGAATAGAAAGCCCAAAACAAAGGCACAGGATACAATCTGTGACAGCACGGTGGCGACAGCCGCCCCCTTAACTCCCATATCAAACAGGAAAATGAATACAGGATCCAAAATAATGTTGCAGACAGCGCCCACCATAACAGATATCATACCTGTCTTGGCAAAGCCCTGACAAATAATAAATTGATTCATTCCTGTAGTCATCAAAGCAAAAATCGTTCCCATCAAATAGATGGTAATATAATCAATGGCATATGGAAACGTAGCTTCACTGGCTCCAAACCACATTAAAAGCTTATCTTTCAGCAAAAGAGAAACAACGGTAGCCGCCGCTGACAGAATTGCCAGCAAAAGGAAACAGTTGGCTACTACCTGGGCTGCTGCCTTCTCATTCTTCTCTCCAAGACGTATGCTCATAAGAGGCGCTCCGCCCACACCTACCAAAGAGGCGAAGGCAGAAATTAAAGTTACAATGGGACCGCAGACTCCCACTCCAGCCAGTGCAGTTTCACCGATCTGGTCAATATTTCCAATATACATGCGGTCCACAATACTATAAAATACACTCACAAACTGGGCCAGCATAGAAGGCAAAGCAAGCTTCAATACCAGCCCCTTAACATTATCTGTATCTAAACTATTTTTACTTTTCACAACTTAAATCCCTGTTCCGTTTTATTTCTGTCAGAAAGTCCCCTTTCAGGATACCCAGGCCCCATCCGGCCCAAAGGTGCAGGAAACTCCCTCTATATCCATGGTCGTATCATGGATCATAATTCCGTTGGAATCCAGGTAATACCACTTATCTCCCACCAGAACCCACCCGGTCTGTTTTCTGTAATCTTTGGTATAGTACCAGTTCCCGTCAATCTTTTTCCAGCCCTCACCCGGTATGAGAGTGCTGTAATCGGCAAAAGAAAATTCAATGGTAACATTGCCGCCAATTCCATCGACCTGCCCCTCATCTGTACACTGCCAGATAGTTCTGTTCTGACAGTTGTTTATGGAGCCGTATCTGGCATACCAGATATCGTAGGGCATCCGGGTCTGATCTATATAATTGGTAAGCCAGTTATGATTGGCATACACCACAGGTCTATAGCCCGCTTCTGATATGGTTTCACAGAACGCGATAATGTTGTCTGTAATCTGATCTTTTGTAAGGCCATTATCTAACAGATACTGGGATTCCACATCATAGGCAATGGGGTAAGACACCGGATAGTCTTTCACCATCTTTAAAACATACTCCGCCTCTTCCCTCGCCTGATCCGGATTTAAGGCCTGAGTGTAAAAGAACACCCCTGTCTTAATTCCATTGGTACTGGCCCCCTCCATATTACTGGTATAATATGGATCCATATCATTCAGATAACCAATGCGGACCATGGCAAAAGAAATCCCGTCAGCGGCTACCTTCGCCCAGTCAATTCCCCCTGCAGACTGGCTTGCCCGATTTTGGTACTTAGTCACAGTAATTCCCTTCTCCAAAGCCCCTACAACAGGCTGCCCTGAAGCATCCACATACTGGCCGTTCTCCATAGTCCATGGCTGTGCCCCTGCAGCCGTACCTGGACCTAAAACCAAAGCCGCTGACAAAACAGCCGCCTGAATCTTCAGCCAATTCTTCCATCCTTTTACATTTCTCATATTTCTTTTCTTCCCTTTTTTATTCTGTATTTTACAGTTCCTTTTTCACTTAACACGTTTCTTTCTATGGCTTCCCATCTTCCTTTCGGAATCGGTTCACCTCTGCCACCAGTTCCTTCACGCTGTAGAGGAAGGAATCAAACGCTCCAAACCGATATAAGTTTAAAAACAGCATTCCCACAGGTACCGCAATGATCATTCCCGCAATACCGCTGATTCTAAATCCGAGATACAAAAACAGCAGCGTCATCAGTGGATCCAGTCCCATAGTATCTCCTACAATCTTAGGCTGAATGGCCTGTCTCAGAACTAAAGTCAGAAGATAAAGGCCTAAAAGTCCCAGCCCAAAAGCATATTCCCCTGAAAACAGCCGAAGAATCGCCCATGGAATTAAAATAGTACCAGTCCCGATTACAGGCAGAAAATCAAGAAGAGATACCACCACGGCGATAAGCAGAGCGTATTTTACTCCTAAAATCAGAAATCCCACTGCCAGAACAAAGGCTACCACAAACATAATCTTAAACTGGGCAAGAAAATATCCTCCAACAAGATGTTTCACATCGGCGCGCAGATAATCCCAGTACCGCAAAACGCCCTGGGGAGTCACCTTTCTCACTGCCGTCAAAATTCTGTCCCGGTCAACAATAAACAGGTAGGAGGAAAAAATAGTCACAACCGTATAAACCAGAGCGGCCGGTATGCTTTTTACTACGTGGCCGGCTGCCGATACGGTAGGAGGCGCCAAATTCTGTACCGCCACATTCAGATATTCTCCGATGCCGGTAAGAGAAGTATTAAGACTTTCCTGAACTGGATCCGGAAGAAAGCTCAGCAGCTGTTCCAGCCTGTTTATAATCTCCTTAACCTCCTGAGAGATCATATGAAAGTAGGCAGGAATGTCGCTGATAAAACCGGAGGTCTCCGCAATCAGCTTGGCAATCAGATAGTACAGAAGAAAAATAATCAAAGCCAGAACAGTCACCACCAGCATAATGGATCCGTGCTTTCTCACTATTTTCAGTCTGTTTTCCAGAAATCGCACTGGAGGATTGGCAATCATCGAAATCACCCAGCCAATGACAAAAGGCAGGAAAAATCCCAATATTTTAGGTCCCAAAACGCAAATCAGATAAAAGCCTGCAATGGGAATTACAATGTTTAATATTAATCTTAAATACTTTTTCGCACCTTCCATATAGAATCACCTGCCCTTATTATAGCCTCTGTATTTGGGAAGTACAACAGAATTAATTCTGAAGATATTCTTTCAAAAAGACATATAAGGCTTCCATTTCCTCATCCGTCCCCACTGTAATCCTCAGATACTGAGAAAGCCTTGGCTCATTAAAATAGCGGACAAAAATGCGGGCTTTACGCAAAGCCTCATAAAGGGCAGCCGCATCCGCCTTGGGATGAGTGGCAAAGATAAAGTTAGCCTGGGAATCCGGGAAAGAAAATCCCAGCTTTCTTAATTTGTCTTTCGCTTCCTGTCTTGTCTTCTTGATTTTATGGATGGTACTCTGAAAATATTCCTCGTCTTTCACAGCCTCTGTTCCAAGAATAAGAGACGGCAGATTCATGGTATAGGAATTATAGGAATATTTCACATCATTAAGAGCCTGAATCAGTCTTTCCTGTCCCATGGCATAGCCGATTCTCATACCTGCCATAGACCTGGATTTGCTGAAAGTCTGCACCACCAGAAGGTTGGGGTAATTATGTATTAGCTTTACAGCGCTCTCCCCGCCGAAATCAATATAAGCCTCATCTACGATAACCACAGAATCCTGGTTCCTTTTTACAATATATTCTACCTGATCCAAAGGCATCAAAAGGCCTGTGGGCGCATTGGGATTAGGGAATATAATACCGCCGTTTTCTCTTACATAATCCTCCGCTGAAATGGAAAAATTCCCTTCCAAAGCAGGGGTCTCATAAGGCACACCAAAAAGCCCTGCCCATACTTTGTAGAAAGAATAGGT
This sequence comes from Candidatus Hungatella pullicola, assembly GCA_019114305.1. GTDB lineage: Bacteria > Bacillota > Clostridia > Lachnospirales > Lachnospiraceae > Hungatella_B > Hungatella_B pullicola. The sequence continues at coordinate 12,115 of DXFU01000088.1, forward strand.
CACGTCAGGGAAGAGCACCGGCTTTTTTGAATTAAAAAAGGTGAGAAAGGCCATGGCAATTACATCATCGGATCCTACGCCCACAAATACCTGCTCTTTTTTCAGACCATATCGGTCAGCTAATGCCTGTACCAAAACAGATGCCGCCGGATCCGGATATTTCCGCAGTGCCTGAGGATCCATATTAGCCAGCGCCTTTTTCACTCCAGGAGCCGGCGGATAGGGATTCTCATTGGTATTCAGTTTAATCATCTGTTGTTCTTTGGGCTGGTCTCCCGGTACATAAGGGATAACCTTTCTTATATTTTTTTCCCACTCTCTCATCCCTTACGCCTCCTTCCCGGAAAGTCCGTATCTGGCCGCCACTTTTTCAAAGGCCGGAAGAGACCTCTGGATCTGTTCATAGGAAACACAGTAAGAAATTCTCACATATCCAGGGCATGCAAAGGAGGTTCCAGGCACTACAAGAATTCGGTGCTCTTTGCATACTTCAGAAAAATGTTTGTCATCCGCTTCCGGGCACTTTAAAAACAGATAGAAGGCCCCCTCCGGTCTTACACACTGAAATCCCATAGAAACCAGACTGTCGCACAGAAGCTTCCTGTTTCTGTCATAGGCCTCTATATTCACCTTCTCATCCACACATCTTTTAATCACCCGCTGAATCAGGGAAGGCGCGTTTACGCAGCCCAGAACACGATTGGCAATAACCGCTGCCGCCATCACTCTGGAGGACTCTTCCATCTCATCAGGAATAACCAGATAGCCAATTCGCTCTCCCGGCAGGGACAGGGATTTGCTGTAGGAGTAGCACACCGCTGTGTTATGATAGAAAGGTGTCACGTAAGGAACCTGAGCTCCGTCATAAGCCAGCTCTCTGTAAGGCTCGTCCGATATAAGGACAATTGAGATTCCCAGCTCCTTTTCTTTTTCAGACAAAATCCGTCCAATCTCCCTGAGAGTATTTTCAGAGTAGATAACGCCAGTTGGGTTGTTGGGAGTATTAATAATCACAGCTTTTGTTTTCGGTGTAACAGCCCTCTCAAGTCCTTTCAGATCCGGCTGGAAGGAAGAAGTGTCGGGAGCTACGGTTACCAGAACACCGTCATAGTTTCTCACATAAGAACCATATTCCATAAAATAAGGGGCAAATACAATGACCTCATCCCCTGGATCCAGAATGGTCTTTAAAATCACATTCATGCCGCTGGCCGCGCCTACGGTCATTAAAATATTGTTTTGATTAAATTTTGTTCCGAATCTGCGGTTTAAAGACTGAGCGATGGTCTCTCTTACATCTTCAAAACCGGCATTGCTCATGTAGCCGTGAACAAAAACAGAGTCCTCCTCCCCGATCACATCCAAAATAGCCTGATTTACAGCCTCAGGAGCCGGAACATTAGGATTCCCAAGGCTGAAATCATAGACATTTTCCTGTCCGTATTCTTTCGCCAGCCGCTTTCCTTCCTCGAACATGGCGCGGATGGCTGAATTGTTTTCCAAAAGGGGCATCATCTTTTTTGCTATCATTTTAATCTCCTCCCTGTTGTCAAATAAACTTTATGCGATTATAACACAGGTTTTGGAGAACTTCTACCATGAACAGAAAGATTTAGCGCCTCAGTCCACAGATGAAACCTTTGTCAGGGCAGGGCTCTCAGTGCTTCCGCCAGCTGATGGGAAGGCAGGAAACGGCCGACACACCGAACCTCTCCTGTCATAAGGATGGATCCATCCTCTTCAAACTCCACCTCCAGAACTCCTCCAGGCATATGAACCAGAAGCTTAGGATCTGTAAGCCCCATTTTCCAGGCGGCGCCGGCTGCTGCGCAGCCGCTGCTTCCCGATGCCAGAGTATAACCTGCCCCTCTTTCATAGATCTCAATCTCAATGTTATTTCTGTCCACTACCTTTAAAAGCTCCATATTAACCCGTTCCGGAAAATAAGGGGCAGTTTCACAGACACTTCCAATTCGGCAGGCTAACTCTTTGGAAATATCATTGAGCCAGATAACACAGTGTGGATTTCCCACAGAGACACAGGTAACCCGATAAGGAATGCTTCCAAACATCATAGTTTCATTGAGAATCTCCCTTCTGGGTCCGGCAACCGGAATCTGATCGCTCCAGAAGTTCAGTTTTCCCATGGAAGCCTGAATTCGTGTTCCTTCTTCATTAAGGTACTTGATTTCCTGGTTTACTCCTGCAACAGAAATGGTAAAATGATTTTTCTGTATGTACCCGGCATCCTTTAAATACTTTCCAAAAATCCTCACCCCGTTGCCGCTTTGAGCAGACTGGCTTCCATCAGGATTATAAACTTTCACCTCCGGAATTCCTTTTTCCAGCCATGGACCTTCCAGAATTCCATCCGCTCCAATTCCATAATTCCGGTCGCATAAAAGCCTTACCCGCTCCGGTGTCAGCAAAAGCTCATTCTTATTGGGATCATAAACCAGATAATCATTGCCCAAACCATGATATTTTTCTAACACTAGATTCATATACCTTCCTCCTTCATCTGCCTTTTTACTGCTTTTTTTCTATTATATACAGCATTTTCTGTCCAATCTACCAATTTTATGCTTTTCATATTGCAAATAGTGCTGTATACTGTATTAAAGGAGGGATTCCATGGACAAATATGAAAAAAGAGGATATCTGATCCAAGATTTTCAGCTATTTCATCTCACAGATCAGGGAGACAGGGACATTCCTTACCATTACCATGATTTCGATAAAATTTTAATTTT
>DXFU01000089.1 GCA_019114305.1 Candidatus Hungatella pullicola
ATTAAAAGAAAGAACGGCGAATTTATCGGAGCGTTCGCCTGCTACGGCTATCTGAAAGATGAGAACAACCGAAATCAGCTGGTTGTGGATACATACGCAGGACAAGTCGTAAAGGACATCTTTCGTATGAAAATAAATGGCATGAGCCAATACCGGATCGCAGACGCGCTGAATGAGCAGGGAATCCTTTCGCCGATGGAGTACAAAAAATATCTGGGAAGTCATTTTGAATCTTCCTTCAAAGTGAATCCGAAGGCTGTCTGGACGGCAAAGGCAGTAACCAGAATCCTGACCAACGAGGTTTACACCGGAGTGCTGGTACAGGGAAAACAGACGACGCCGAACCATAAGGTCAAGGTACGCCAGGAGGTGGATGAGACTGACTGGATTCGGGTTGAGAATGCCCATGAAAGTCTGATTGACCGCGTTCTGTTCGATATCGTTCAGAATCTTATGGGCCGGGATACCCGTACTTCTCCCAACGAAACACAGGTATTTCCCCTCTCCGGTCTGGTCTATTGCGGTGACTGCGGCCATCCCATGGTCCGAAAAATCAGCCGCTATACAAAAAAGGAGAAGGCAGATACCGCACAGACCTACGGATATTTTCTCTGTTCTGAAAAATGCGGAAAAGGTGGATGCAGCTGGCACAGAATCAGCGAGAATGACCTTATGGGAGCGGTTCTCGGAGCGGTGAACCTGCATATTCAGAAGGTGCTGGATGTGCAGGAAGCGTTGAAGCAGATTGAAAATGCTCCATCGCGGCAGCTGATGATACAAAAATATCAGGAGAGGCTGTCCATGAAGGAAGAAGAACGTAAAAAGGCCGAGCGGCTGAAAATCGGAATTTATGAAGACCTAAAGGACGGCCTTTTGGATAAGGAAGAATACCAGAAGCTGAAAGCGGAGTTCGACAGCCGGATTGCTGAGGCGGATACCGCAGTGAAAGAACTGAAACGGCAGATTACAGAGCTGGAAGGAAGCCGATCTGCCAATGCTCCATGGATGATCTATTTTCAGCAGTTTGGCCGTCTGGAACAGCTGACACGCTGGGCGGCCGCAATCATTATCAATAAGATTCTGGTCTACGAAGATAACCGAATTAAAATCACATTCAATTTCGAGGCGGATCTGAACCGGATTCAGGAGATATTATCCGCAGCGGAGGAACATAAGAAGGAGGCAATCTGATGGCACGAAAGAAAAGGCTGGATGTCAATGCGGTACTGGAACAGGAACTCGCTGGATTTGGGCTTCAGGAAGAACAAAGCATTTATCACACAGCGGGGTATATCCGGCTTTCTATAGAAGACAGCGGAAAAACAGACGGCTATAGTCTGGCAAATCAGGAAAAGCTGGTGAAGGATTTTATAGCGGATCAGCAGGATATGCGGCTGTATCGGCTGTACATTGATAACGGCGCTACCGGAACCGTGTTTGAGCGTCCGGCATTTGATGAGATGTTGCAGGACATGAAGGATGGGAAAATCAACTGCATCGTGGTAAAGGATCTGTCCCGCCTTGGAAGAAATTATCTGGAAGCCGGAAACTATCTGGAACAGATTTTCCCGTTTTTCCGGGTGCGTTTTATCTCTATCACAGACGGGTATGACAGCAATTCCCCTGATGTGACGGATGAATCTCTGATTATCCCGCTGAAAAATATTATCAATGAAGGATACGCGAAGGACATTTCACAGAAAATCACTACTTCCTTTGAGGCTCGGAAAAAGCAGGGACAGTTTATGGGAAAATATCCGGTGTATGGATACCTGAAGGATCCGGAAAACAAAAATCATCTGATTGTCAATCCGCAAACCAGCGGCATTGTGAAGCGAATTTTTCAGATGCGGGATTCCGGCATGGCGCTGGGAGCAATCGCCAGCCAGCTGAATGAGGAAGGTATCCCCTCTCCTGCCCGCTATCTCTGGCTGAAAGGACTCTCCAAAGAAGAGAGACACAAGGATTCCTATTGGGACAGAACCAATGTGAAACGGCTGCTGACGAATAAAATGTATCTGGGAATGCTGGTTTATGGAAAAGAAAAGACATCCTTTGCCAAAGGAATCAAGCGGCAGCGTGTCCCCGAATCGGAATGGAAATACGTTCCCAATGCACATGAGGCAATCATTGATCAGGAATTATTTGATTCTGTTCAGAGAAAGCTGGAAGGCGCAAAACAGGATTTCCTCAACATGACAGGAATCAACGAAGATTATCAGCCGGAAAATCTCTTCCGTGGCCGGATTCACTGCTCTGACTGCGGTAGGGCCATGAAAATGACGAAATTTGTAGCAACTAGGAAAGACGGTAGCACAGACCGTTATGCGGTATATGAGTGCTGCCGGAGAAAGCAGCTGTATGATCTCTCCTGCCCTCAGAGGAGTATTCGTAAAGCCATCGTTGATAAAACAGTGGAAGAAGCCATTCGCTTCCACATTCGTACTTTTCTTGACACAGAGCAGGTAATAGCCAAATTAAACCGTTCCCCAAAAGGCAGGGCTGCCGCTTCCAATATACAGAACCGTATCCGGGAAAAACAACGCCGTATAACCAAAATTGAACGGCTCAGCACCGGAATCTATGAAGACTATCGGGAAGGGATTCTGGACGAAGAGGAATATCTGGCGATCCGCAGGCAGTACGGAGCAGAAAAAGAAGAGCTGCTGAAAGAAGTGGATGCACTTATGCTGGCGGAGACAGAACATGAGGCTGACTATCACAGTACCGGATCTCTGGCGGATATCGTCAGAAAATATGCGGAGTTTCAGGAATTAAACCGTGAGATTGTGGAAGCTTTTATTGCCGATATCCAGGTACATACTGACTCTCATCTGGCCATTACCTTCGCATTTGAGGATGAGTTTCAGCGGCTGATAGATATGGCAGAACAACGCAGGAGGGAGACAGTATGAGACAAAAGACACTGGCGCTTTATATCAGGCTTTCAAAAGAAGACGATGATGTGGGGATTTCCTCTGAAAAAGAGGAAAGCAACAGCATTACCAATCAGAGGATGCTTCTATATGATTATCTGAAATCCTATCCGGAATTTCAGGATTACCGGATTATAGAAAAATGCGACGATGGCTACAGCGGAAAAAAGTTTGACCGCCCTCAATTCGTCGAGCTGATGGAGTTGGTAAGACAGCGGGAAGTTGACTGCATTATTGTAAAGGATTTTTCCAGATTCGGCAGAGACTATATTGAAATCGGAGATTATCTGGAACAGCTCTTTCCATTTCTGGGAGTACGGTTCATTGCGGTGAACGACAGGTATGACAGCCAGGAAGGCGGGAAACAGACCGCAGGATTGGAAGTGGCGTTCAAAAACTTTATCTATGACTTTTATAGCCGGGACACTTCCAAAAAGATACGAAATGTCCGAAACAAGATGGCAAAGGCAGGCCAGTTCGCCAGTGCAAACGCACCTTACGGCTACCTGAAATCAGCGGAGGATAAGCATAAGCTGGTGGTTGACGAGGAAGCGGCTGTTGTGGTTCGGGAGATTTTTCGGCTGCGGCTTTCCGGTCTTTCCGGAAATAAAATCGCTTCTATCCTGAACGAAAGGGAAATCCCCTCTCCGGCTCAGTACGCTCTGAATCATAAACGGGGAATGGACTGGAGGCGGGTGAATCAGAAAACCTCATGGGATCCGGCTAAAGTACTGGCAATTTTGAGGGATGAGCGGTATACAGGAAATATGGTATCTCTCCGCAGAACGCTGAACGGCATTTACGGAGCAGACACTCCGGTGGAAAAGGAAGAATGGGTTCGGGTAGAGAATACTCATGAAGCCATTGTATCCCATGAGGATTTCGTAAGGGTTCAGGACACTTTCTTGATATACCGGAAAAGCCAGCCGGAAGTCATACAGAAGTATAATGCTTTTACCTGCGCTTACTGCGGAAGGAAGCTGTCATACAGCAGAGACAGGAAAAAACTAATTTGCCGATATGGGGAGACCAATCCGGCGGCGACCTGCTATAAGGCTGCTTACCCGGAAACACAGCTGAGAGGCGCAGTGCTGGACAGCCTGAAATGGCATTTTGAACAGTTTGTCAGATGGGAAGAACTGAAAAGTCAAACCGATCAGCGAGAGCAGGCTAAGCTGGATACCTCTGGACTGGAAAAGCAAATTGACACACAGGAAAAAGTAAAGACAATTCTCTATGAAAAGTACCGGGACGGCAGGTTAAGCCGTGAGGAATACATTGCAGAGAGGAACCGGGTGAATCTTCTGCTGGAAGAATACAAGGGACGGTTGGAGCAGATCCGGCTGGAGCGGGAAGCAAGAGAAAGCGGAGAGACAAAACTCAGTGAATTTTCCCGCCTGGTTCAGAAATACAGATATGCGGAAACGCTGACCAAAGAGTTGGAACAGACATTTGTAGAGAAGGTTCTGGTATTTGACGCGGAACACATCAAGATAACCTGGAAGTTTGAGGATGTGTTCGTCGCAATCGAGGCGATGGAGTAGCAGCCCAAAGTACTGATACTCCGGAGCCTCAAAATTTTTTATTCCTAATGGGACACCAGCAGATGTAACAGATCGCCTCGAACATATCAATCCTTCTCTGGCCGCTCAGGCCCGCGTTGTATTGGATGTAAACAAGTCTGAACGCCATATCCGCGGCGGTATGGCCACCAGGGAAAAATACCAGCACCGTATGGCAATCTGCAGCAAAGAAAAATAGCAAAGCCAGCAAAAGGGACGCTTCCTCCCGGAATCGCCCCTTTTTCTAATATTTTCTCTGTTTTCCGACTGCTAATCCCTCTATCAGCACAGTTTATTGCCGTTTGCCAGCAGTTTAAATTTACATCCCAGCACTTCTGCAGCTCTCCTGCACATCATCATTCTCTGAAGAAAGATCTCAAAATAATCCATTACCGTACACATGGCATCATCCAGCTCCATATCCATCTGAATCAATTTCTTTTCTCTGTGTATGGAAAGCTTTGAAGAAAGCACCGCGTAATTTACCCTGTCGTGGGCATCAAAGCTGGATATGACCTGATTTCTCACACGATTGCGCCGCACATCCGTTTTATCCGCCAAAATCAAAGCGGCTGAAACCACATCTACGGCCGTCCCTGTCTTTTCATCGTGGTTTCCGATGGCAGATGCTATTTTAGCTGCATCCGCCAGAGGCATTCCCAAATCCTTCAAAATTTCATATCCCAAAATGGCGCCGCTGTGAGCATGGTCGTTGCGGTTTATACTATTTCCGATATCATGCATATATCCTGCAATTTGTGCCAGGACAATTTCCTCTTCTCCATATCCCAGCCTCTTCAAAATATAACCTGCTGTTTCCGCAACCTTAGCCGCATGTTTCACAGAATGTTCCGTATATCCCAAAGCACCCAGGACCTGGTTTCCCCGCTCAATAAGCAGGTTAACCTCCGGATTATTTTTAATCTGCTTGTAGGTTATCTTTTCAGTCTTATTCTCCTTAATCTTTCCTGTATTTTTGCCCATTTATATCTTTCCCTTCTGTCATATGGTCCGCCTTTTCTACAGCCTCCCGGCCGCATCCATGGCCAAAGCCGAACGCTGACATTCTGATGCGTTTAATGTAATCTGCCAGCACAAAGGACTTCCCTTCATATGCTCAGAGGCATAGCTGAGTCCATTGGTTCTCTCATCCAGAAACGGTCTGTCAATCTGATTGGGATCTCCCAGAAGAATTACTTTTGTTCCCTTTCCCGCTCTGGTAATTATACCTTTAGCCTGATTTGGCGTCATATTCTGAGCCTCGTCAATAATCAAATAGGTATTTACAATGGAACGTCCCCGAATAAAATTCAGCGCCTCTGCCTGAATAATTCCTCTGTCAAACAGTTCATCTAACTTTCCTTTCAGTTCCGCCTCATTTTCATATCTTTTTTCTTCATTGGAATCAACCAGCTGTTCCAGGTTATCCATAACTGGTCTTAGCAGGGGGGATATTTTTTCTCTCTCATCTCCGGGAAGGAATCCGATATCAGAATCAAATTGAGCATTTGGCCTGCTGATCAAAATTCTTCTGTACTCCCCTGTAGGATTATTTAAAAGCTTTTCCAGCCCTACTGCCAAAGCATAAAAAGTTTTGCTGGTTCCCGCCATGCCTTTCACAATTACCAGGGGAGCTTTTTCTGCCGGCTGCATCAAAGCCTCCTGAAGAAAATATTGTCCGGAATTCCTGGGAGAAATTCCATATGGATGAGCTTTCTTATATTCCAGCTTTTTAATCCTTCCGTTTTCTACTCTTCCCAAGTGAGTTTTTCCGGAAGCGCAATCACTGTTTATTATCACGAATTCGTTTTCCAACAGGGAAACCGGCCTTTTTACTCCTTCTGAATCGCATACGTAAACATCCGCAGCGTCAATTCCTTTCTTCTTAAAATCCTTGAAACAGTCGTCCGGCACAAATACCTCTGCTCTTCCCCTATACTGTTCCTCATCCTCCCGCACCTGTTCGGCTGCGAAATCTTCTGCTTTAATCCCAATAATCTGTGCCTTGATTCTCAGAAGAATATCCTTGGTTACCAGAATTACCGGGTGGTCTAAGGTCTGTGACAGCCCCAGACATACCTTTAAAATCCGGTTGTCCATTTTCTCATCCGGAAGATCCTGAGGAAGGGCCACATCTACAAAATTCTTCTCCACTCTAAGGCTTCCGCCATTCTCCAACTCCACTCCGGCCAAAAGATCACCTTTCCGCCTCATCTGCTCTAACAGACGAATGGCTTTTCTGGCGTTGGCTCCTTTTTCCCCGTCAGCCTTTTTTAAATTATCCAGCTCCTCCAGAACTGCTACAGAAATAATCACATGATTATCCTCAAAACAGCACATAGCGTAAGGTGCCTGAATCAGCACATTGGTATCAAGAACAAAGGTTTTTACCATTTACAAACCATTCCTTCCCTATAGCGGCTAAGCCGCAGTTTCTTTACTTTTTATTTTATTCTGTCTTTGTAAAATACCAGGTATGATTTCATAAAAACTATGTAAATAGAAATCCATATTATTTTCTAAATTAGCCCTGTATATTATTACAAAAGGATTAATTTTCTATTAAATAGTATAAAATTGTCTTGTATCATTTTTTCATTATGATAAAGTGTGTTATGATCAAAAATTTGTTGTGCCCTAATCCGGGGACCTGCACAACCAACTACTCAGGAAAGGGTTATGGATATGATTGATTTTGCAAGATCATTTAATTTTGTACTGGCTGTTCTTCTCACTCTCCTGTACCTCTATCAGTTAGGTTATCTGCTTATAGGAGTGATTCAAAAAAAACGAACTGCCCGTATAAGCTGTGCTAAACTGCACCGCTATGCCGCTGTTATTTCCGCCAGAAATGAAGAAAATGTTATCGCTAGCCTGATCCGCAGTCTGAAGGCTCAAAATTATCCTTCTCATCTGCTGGATATTTATGTCATTGCAGACAACTGTACTGATAATACAGCTATGGCAGCCAAACAAGCCGGCGCTTATGTGATTCGCCGGTTTAATCAAGAGAAAATTGGCAAAGGCTATGCTCTTGACTATTTTTTTAATATTCTCCGGTCTAAAAAGAAAGATAACTATGATGGCTACTTTGTATTTGACGCAGACAATTATGTAGATCCCGATTTTGTCAAAGAAATGAATGCTGTCTTTGACACAGGAAAATACGCGGCTATTACCAGTTACCGAAACTCAAAAAACTTTGGAACCAACTGGATTTCCGCAGGTTATGGCCTTTGGTTTCTCAGGGAGGCCCGCTTTCTTAACTTTCCCCGTATGCTTTTGGGCGTCAGCTGTGCCATCTCCGGCACGGGATTTCTAGTATCCGGCAAGGTAATTCGGGAAAACGGAGGATGGCCCTACCATCTGTTGACAGAAGATATTGAATTCTCTGTTAACTGCGCCCTGAAGGGACAGGTAATCGGTTACTGTGACCGGGCTGTGATTTACGATGAGCAGCCTATCACCTTCCGCCAGTCCTGGGATCAGCGGATGAGGTGGTCCAAAGGCTTTTATCAGGTGGATATCAAATATGGCCTCTCTCTTATAAAAGGCTGTTTTTCCCTAAACCGAAAAGGTTTTTCCTGCTATGATATTTTTATGACCGTAGCTCCCGGCATGCTTTTAACCCTCTGCGGTATTTTAGTAAATGGAATCATGCTTACGGCCTGCCTTACAGAAACTTCAGCCATAGCCAATACAGTAGTGGCTGAGTGTACTGGATTTATCGCCCAGACCATTCTGGCCTTCTATCTTGGCCTGTTGGTATACGGTATTGTTACGACTATTACAGAATGGAAGCACATTCAGATTCCTTCCTGGAAAAAAATTATATATATTTTTACTTTTCCGATTTTTATGTTTACCTATGTTCCCATTGCCGCTATGGCTCTTATCCGCAAAGTGGAGTGGAAACCGATTTATCACGGCACGGACCAGAAACGGCTGGTTTCTGCCGGACAAAAAAAATAAGGGGGCTGTAACAGCCTCCTTATTTTTTATTGATTTTCCGCGGTCTTATAGATCATTGACTTTTCTTGGAAGCATATAACCTCTTCTTTCAGAATATACTAGAATCTGAAAGAAGGTGTCTTTATGAAAAAATACCGCAGCACACTGATTTATTCCGCTATAGCCCTGGGAACAGGACTTTTATCTTCTCTGATTACCGCAGGCCATATTTCTTCTTCCTATCAGGCTTTGGCACAGGCCCCACTTAAACCTCCAAAAGCCATTTTCCCCATAGTATGGGCAGTACTCTATCTCCTTATGGGAATCAGCGCTGCCATAATCAGCCGTTCCCACAGTCCCAGAAAAAGCCATGCTCTTTCCTTCTGGTATTTGCAGTTGGCCGTAAATTTTCTCTGGACCATTCTGTTTTTCAACCTAAAATTCTATGGGTTTTCCCTGTTTTGGCTGATTCTCTTATGGTTTCTGATTTTAGCCATGATTATCAGCTTCTGGAAAGTAAGCCCTAAGGCCGCTTTGCTTCAGATACCCTATCTTCTCTGGACCGGATTTGCAGGCTATCTCACCTGGTGGGTGTTTATGTCCCAGCCTGTGATATTCTCCTGAAAAACCTATCCTTCCTTTATCTGCTTCAGCGCCTTTAAAAACAAATCCCGGATGGTTTCCTCCGGATAGATTCCCAGTTTTCCTGTCTGGTCCGCAGGAATGGTTCCTCCCGCCATATAGGAATGACCGCCCCCTGTTCCCACATGCTCCAGTGCAAGCTTCACAAGGACTCCGGCGTGAACCTCTTCCAGGCTGGAGCGCACAGAAAGCTTGATTCCATCTTCTCTCCTGCAGAATACAACAGATACCTGAATTTCATCTAAGGACAAAAAGAAATCGGAAATCATGGCAATGAGATCATCGGAACATGAGAAATCAATTTCCGAAAAACTGATATCACCATATATCCTTATATTCTCAATGGCATTGTAATAAGCTTTCAAATCCCCAAAAGCCAGAACACTTCCGCTGATCTTCTTTAAATCCTGTTCATTGCAGAACTGATTCAGAAAATGAAACATGTCAATATCCAAGTCCGTCACGCCTCTGGTCAGCTGATGAGTATCAATTTTAATCCCGTACAACAGCGCGCTGGCCGTATTGCTGTCAGGTTCCATGCCGGCCTCATAGTAATAATCCGCCACAAGGGCCGCGCAGGAACCAGCTTTTCTGATATCCTCAAAATCATATTCTCCGGGAACAAATATGGGATGGTGGTCAATTCCAATGTTAATTTTCAGCGGCATAGGTGAGACATTGCCATTGTCCTTCTGGCTGTCTACACAGATTCTCACTCCGGTTAAATCCACCTCTCCCAGTTCCTTTAAAGGTACTGCTTCAATGTGAAATAATTCCACCATTTTCCTGCACGCCCTTTTATCCAGCTGGCCGTCGTAGCACAAAACTGTTTGGATTCCAGACCTCTCCAGAAAACGAGACAACCCAAACCCCGATGCCAGAGCATCCGGATCCGGGAAATTATGGGTCTGAATATATGCTTTACGGCCTCTGCACAGCTCAATCAGCCTCTCACCCCTTGTCATGGCCGCCTCCTATCTATTACCTGTTATTGTCATTCTACCCTGTTTCTAAGAATTCCTATCTCCTCAATGATACACTCCACCTCATCTCCAGATTTCAGGAATCTTGGAGGAATGAATCCCATTCCGGCCCCTGCCGGAGTTCCTGTAGAAATAATGGTTCCTGCCTTCAGCGTCATTCCCTGAGACAGCTGACTTACAATAAAGTCTATATCAAAAATCATCTGATCCGTATTGCTGTTCTGACGCAGTTCCCCATTTACCTTAGACTGAATGGCAAGCTTTGGCGGATAGTCCACAGACTCCACAGTCAAAATGCAAGGGCCCAAAGGAGTAAATCCATCCAGGCTTTTTCCAAAATACCACTGTTTATGAGCATTCTGAACATTGCGGGCGCTGACGTCATTGACAATAGTATAACCGAAAATGTAATTTTTTACCTCTTCCTTTTTTACATTTTTTGCGTCTTTTCCTATGATTACAGCCAGCTCCGCCTCATAATCCAGGCTGTCGACCAAGTCACTGTGGCTTGGAATGGGTTCATCTGGTCCTACGGTTTCATTCACCCGTTTGGAAAAGTATACCGGCTGCTCTCTTTTGCCGCCAAAATCCTCTTCCTTATATCTGGCTGACTCTTTTGCATGTTCCAGATAATTAAGGCCAAGACAGATAATATCCTGCTCCGGCCTTTCAATAGGAGAAAGGATCTTTACCTCGTCTATTCTGGCTGCTCCCTCCAGACTATAAGGATCCATTCCGGAGATATGCTCCAATAACTCCTTTTCTGACTCCCCCAGGCCCTTAATAATCTCCATCATATCCGTATAATCCATTCCCGCTGCTTTCAGCGGATAAATCCATTGTCCATCCCGGCTCATTACGCCCAGACTTTTTCTTCCGCCTGCTTCATATGTAACTAATTTCATCTGATCTCCATCTCCTCTTCTTCCCAAAATTCAGCCGCATCCAGGCTGCAAAAGTCATAGCTTCTCAGACAAACCACAGTTCTTCCTTTGTTGTGGATATGGCGTCAGCTCCGGCGTCAAAGGCCGCCATAATATCCTTCTTGTCTGAAATCAGCCCGCCTGCAATAATTGGGATTCCTGTGTAGCTGCGAATCTCTTTTAAAACCCTTGGCATAATTCCCGGCATAACCTCGACCATGTCCGGAAGAAAGGCATCCATCTGCTTCTTTGTTGCAGCCATAGCCATAGAATCAATAATAAAGGTTCTCTGAATCCCGTATAATCCTAATTCCTTTGCCCTCTTCACCAGCTGAGGCTTTGTACTGATTATCCCATCTGCTTTCGTATGGCTTTTGATAAAATCCACCGCAATTTCTTTCGAGCTAAGGCCTGCGATTAAATCCGCGTGAACAACCGCATATTTTCCATGTTCTTTAATAGCCCTGACAATCTCTTCAATATTCACAACATTTCCATATAGGACAAAAACCATTTTACATTCCGTCTGAAAGCACCGCTTCAACCCTTTTTCATCCTTTACTGCCGCAATAACCGGAGATTCCTCCAGCAGATCTATGACTCTTTTATTCATTTTTTGCTTCCTTCCTGTTTTATGTCAAAGCCCTTCCAAACGGCCCTCTATCTTACTATTTTACCGCAGAATCAAAAAAAAGAAAGGGATTTTTTTCATCTCCCTTTCCTTTCCCAGAAAACAGCCCTGTTATCACTTAAACTTAGTCTTCTTCGGACCAGCAAAGCGCGCATTTCACTGCTTTCTTCCAGCCCTTTACCAATTTTGTTCTCTTTTCCCCGCTCATTTTACTCTTAAATACACTGGATATCTGCCAATTCTGACGAATTTCTTCCTGGTCTTTCCAGTAACCTACTGCAAGGCCTGCCAGATACGCAGCTCCCAGCGCTGTAGTCTCAATACAGGATGGGCGCACCAGCTCTGTTCCCAAAATATCTGCCTGAAACTGCATTAAAAAATCATTGGCGCTGGCCCCGCCGTCTACCTTAAGCTGTTTTAAATGAATACCAGAATCCTTCTCCATAGCCTCAATCAGATCGTAAACCTGATAAGCCATGGATTCCACCGTGGCTCGGATAAACTGTTCCTTACTGGTTCCCCTTGTTACCCCTACAATAGTGCCTCTGGCATACTGATCCCAGTAAGGCGCTCCAAGACCGGCAAAAGCCGGAACCACATAAACGCCCCCGGTATCCTCAGCTGCCTTGCAATAGTCCTCCGTCTGAGGTGCTGACTTTACCATACGCATCTCATCCCTCAGCCATTGAACCGCAGCGCCTGCCACAAATACGCTTCCCTCCAAGGCATATCGCATTTCATCCTGTGTACTGGCCGCTATGGTAGTCAGAAGGCCATGCTGTGACCGAACCGCCTGATCTCCCGTATTCATAAGAAGGAAGCATCCGGTGCCGTATGTATTTTTCACTTCCCCCTGATCAAAACAGCACTGTCCGAACAAGGCCGCCTGCTGGTCTCCCGCAGCCCCCGAAATAGGAATTCTTCCTCCCATTACATCAGGCGAGGTATATCCATAAATACAGCTGGAGGGCTTTACATCGGGAAGCATGCTTTTAGGAATCTTAAAATAATCCAGTATTTCCTGATCCCACCGTTTGTTGTGGATGTCAAAAAGCATGGTTCTTGATGCATTTGTATAATCCGTCACATGAACACATCCTCTGGTAAGATTCCAAATCAGCCAGGAATCTACGGTGCCGAATAAAAGATCCCCGTCCTCTGCTCTCTGTCTGGCACCTTCCACATTATTGAGAATCCATTCAATCTTGCTTCCTGAGAAATAGGCGTCAGGAATCAGTCCTGTCTTTTCCTTTACCATTTCCTCCATTCCATCTTCCTTCAGCTGTTCAATTCTGTCTGCGGTTCTTCTGCACTGCCAGACAATGGCATTGTACACTGGCTCTCCTGTTTTTCTGTCCCACACAATAGCGGTCTCTCTCTGATTTGTAATTCCAATGGCTGCAATGTCACTGTAATGGGCCCCAATCTTTCCCATAGCTTCCATAGTCACTGCCATCTGAGAAGACCAGATCTCCATGGGATCATGCTCCACCCAGCCTGGCTTGGGGAATATCTGTGTAAATTCCCTTTGAGCCACGCTGCACACATTCCCCCCCTTATCAAACAGAATACATCTGGAGCTGGTTGTCCCCTGATCCAGCGCAATTACATATGGTCCCATAGTCCTTCCCCTTTCCGTAAACAAATATTCTCTTTCACTGCTCCCCTTAATCCATACCGTCAGATCTCTTTCCCCTGGCATGCTGCCGCACTGATTCCCCGTCTAAGGCAATACAGGAAAAAAGCAGGCCAACAGACTTCTTTCCCCGTCCATTTCCTGCTCTTTCCTCTCTGATTTAATACTATCACGGCCTTATAAAAAGTGTCAATAGGTGACAGACAATTCTGTCTTTTTCCCGTCCAGTCCCTTTTTATTCAAGCCCCTCCCGCAGTGTTTTCATTCCCTGAATTATTACCGTAGGAAGAAATGCAAATATCATTACAGTAAGAAGCTGTCTCACCGACAAATCTGCTGCCGCAAACAAAACCTGAAGTCCAGGTACGAACAGAACTGCTGCCAAAAGAAGAACCCCCGCCTCAAAAGCCATAATGCTCCACAAATTGCTTTTTAGCCCGATTTTTAAAATGGAATGACTGCTGCGGCAGTTAAAACCATGGAACAGACGGGCCAGAGTCAAAGTGGAAAAAGCCATGGTGCTGGCTGTTCCCGCTCCCTGCAGGGACAAGCCGGTGAGATAGGACATCATTGTGCAGACAGCGATCAGCAGTCCCTGGAAACTAATTTTCAGCAAAAATCTCCGGTTCAGAATACCTTTTTTTGGATCTCTCGGTCCTATAGTCAGCAGATCCGGCTCCGCCGGCTCCATACCTATGGCGATGGCTGGAAGGGAGTCTGTGAGAAGATTAATAAAAAGCAGATGAACCGGCGCAAACGGCATAGGGAGGGCGGCCAGGGAAGTGAACAGTACGCAGAAGATTCCCGCCATATTTCCCGATAACAGGAACTGAATGGCACCTATAATATTTCGGTACACATTTCTTCCGTTGGCAACAGCCTTGATAATTGTGGCAAAGTTATCATCTGTAAGAATCATAGAAGCCGCGTCTTTAGACACTTCTGTCCCTGTCTTTCCCATTGCCACTCCAATATCGGCCTGTTTCAGGGCCGGAGCGTCATTGACTCCGTCACCTGTCATAGCCACCACCGCTCCCTGCTTCTGCCACAATCTTACAATCCTGATTTTATGCTCCGGAGTAACCCTGGCATACACGTCAATATCCTTAAGCCTTCCGGAAAGCTCCTGGTCTGTCATCTCATCTAATTCCGATCCGCTTATGACCCGGCTTTCTCCCTGTGTAATCCCTACTTTCTCCCCAATTGCCGCAGCCGTTACCTTATAATCCCCGGTAATCATTACCGGCCTTATTCCCGCCCTTCTGGCATTTAATACAGCTGCCCTGGACTCCGGTCTGGGCGGATCCATCATAGCAGTCATACCAAGAAATATGTAGTCCTTCTCCGAATTTTCTGTAAGGATTTCTTTTGCTCCCATCTGCCGAAAGGCAAATGCCAAAACTCTCAGCCCCTGTCTGGCAAACTCCATATTCTGCTCCAGAATTTCCCGCTTATCTTTGGCTGTTAAATCCCTTATGCCGTCTCTGGTCTTCAATCCTTTGGACAGGGGTAGAAGCACCTCAACTGCTCCTTTTGTAAACAGAATCCTTTCCTGTCCGTCCATATGGACTGTGGTCATCCGTTTTCTTTCAGAATCAAAAGGAATCTCTCCAATTCTTGGCATGGCTTTTTCAAGTTTTTCCTCTTCCACCCCCGCTCTTCGTCCCATCTGTAAAAGGGCTGCTTCCATGGGATCTCCCATCTCTCTGTCTCCATCCAGATATGCGTTGTTGTCCAGAACTGCAGCCCACAAAAGATACTGATGAACCGGACTTTCCAGAGTCAGCATATCCGGATGGTACAGTTTTCGCTCTGCCCACACCTGCTGCACCCCCATCTTGTTCTGAGTGAGAGTTCCCGTCTTATCTGTGCAGATCACCGATACGCAGCCAAGACTTTCCACTGCCTTCAAATCCTTGATAATAGCGTTTTCTCCCGCCATTTTCTGGGTCCCCATGGCCTGAACAATGGTTACAATGGAACTTAAGGCTTCCGGAATCGCTGCCACAGCCAAAGCTACAGCAAACATAAGAGAGTCCATAACCGGCATTTTCCGATACAAGCTTAGGAAAAATACCACTGCGCATATACATAGAATCCCAGCCGCCAGCCTGCTTCCGAACTGGTCCAGGCTGACTTGGAGAGGTGTTTTCTTCTCCGATGCGTCGTTCATCAATGCCGCAATGCGTCCTATTTCTGTACTCATCCCCGTCGCTGTCACCACGGCAACGCCTCTTCCTGAAGCAATGAGAGATCCGGAAAATATCATATTGTTTTGATCGGCAAGAGATATTTTTTCATCTCTCAGCCGCCCTTCCTTTTTTTCTACATTAAGGGATTCTCCCGTAAGAGAACTTTCGTTGACTAAAAGAGACCAGCTGCGAAGAAGCCTGCCGTCTGCCGCCGCTACGTCTCCTGCTTCCAGAAGGAGAATGTCGCCGGGAACCAGGTCTTTTGAAAATATTTCTTGCCCTGAACCTTCCCGAATCACCTTGGCCACAGGCGCTGACAGAGATTTCAGGCTGTCCAGGGATTTCCTTGCCTTTTCATGTTCCACAGTTCCCAGAACAGCGTTTAAAAGGAGAACGGCAAAAATTACCGCCGTGCTTTCCACATCTCCGGAAAGTGTGGAGATCACCGCCGCTATCATTAGAATAATGACCAGAAGATCTTTAAACTGATCCAGAAATACCCTGAGAACCCCCTGTTTTTTTCCCTCTGCCAAACAATTAGGCCCATAACGTTTCCTTCTTTCCTCTGCCTCTATACTGGTCAGTCCCTGTCTTTCATCGGTTTTCAGGTGTCTTAACACCTCAGCTTCTGACATGCGAAACCATTCTTCCATCCCGCCACTCCTTCCCTGTCTCATACTATGGTATGACACAGTTTCTTTGGCTATACGCTCAATTCACGTCCTTCCTTTACACATTGGCAAAAATCCGCTATACTGAAAGCTGTCAGGCAGATCAAACCATGTGTCTGCTGAAAATGGAGAAAGGATCTGAATTAATATGGAAAAAATTACAAGCTTTACCATCAACCATTTAAAGCTTCCTCCCGGTGTTTATGTATCCCGTAAGGACCAGGCAGGGGACAGTATTATTACCACCTTTGACATCCGTATGACACGGCCCAATTATCAGCCGGTTATGAATACAGCAGAAATCCACACCATAGAACATCTGGGCGCAACCTTCCTGCGCAACCATAAAGAGTACGGAGCTAAGGTTATCTACTTTGGCCCTATGGGCTGCCGCACCGGCTTTTACCTTCTTCTGGCCGGAGATTACACCTCTAAGGACATCGTTCCTCTGATCACAGAGATGTATGAATTTATTCGTGATTTTGAAGGAGACGTTCCGGGCGCTGCCGCCAGAGACTGCGGCAATTACCTGGATATGAATCTGGGAATGGCCAAATATCTGGCTGAGCATTTTCTCAGCGAAGTTCTTTACCATATAGATGAAGCACATCTGATGTATCCGGAAGATTAATCTTCCTATAACAGAAAATGCAGGATTCCCCCCGTACTTGGGCAAGAACCCTGCATTTTTCTGTCTGGCTGAATATTCTTTATTTTCCCATAAATACCACAATGGTTCTGGCGGGAACCATAAACTGCCTTTCTTCTACCAACACTTCCTTTCCCTCTTCATACATACCGTTCACTTCCTTAGCATCTGTATTATAGACTACATGCCATTTCTGGCCTTTGGAAAGATTGGGCAGATCAAACTGATGAGGTTCCCAGTGCATATTGTAGGCTACATAAAAACTGTTGTCGCAGCTTCCATCCTTTTTCTTGCCATACTGACCGCAGTACATAATTCCCAGCTGTCTGCGGAAATTATCAAACTCCGGACACCAGGCCCTTACTCCGTGATAGGAGACATCGGGCTGTCCCAAAGCCATGTAATCCATAATTCTCGGTTCCTTATTCATATGAAATACCGGATGGGCCTTGCGGAATCCAATGGTTTTTTTCACAAACTCATAAAGCTCCCTGTTTTGTCTTATCTGATTCCAGTTAAGCCAGGATACCTCATTATCCTGACAATAGGCATTGTTGTTGCCTCCCTGGGAATTGCCGAATTCATCTCCCGAAAGGATTAAAGGAGTGCCCTGACTTAGAAGAAGGAGCAGCCAGCCGTTTCGAAGCTGTTTTTTCCTCAGCTCCATAATCTTTTTTCTCTTGGTAGCCCCTTCCACACCGCAGTTCCAGGAGAAATTATAGGAATTCCCATCCTGATTATTCTCTCCGTTGGTCTCATTGTGCTTTGTGTCATAGGACACCATGTCCATCATAGTAAATCCGTTGGTATTAGCCATATAATTAATAACCCCAGCCTGGTCAGGATTCCTTCTTGTACGGAAAATCAGCTGATTCAGCTGATCCTCATCTCCTTTCAGCACCCGTCTCATATCAATCATAAAGCCGTCATTACACTCTCCCAGATGTTTTACCGTTCCTTTCGGCGTATCTCCCCAGGATGTACAAATAAGCTTCGTCCGGGATAAATAAGGATCTCTTCCAATTAAATCCCCATTGACTGGTCCTACCAAATGGATGCCATCCACATGAAACTCTTCTGCCCAAAATCTCACTGCTTCCAGCACAAAACCAGGATTTTCTGCCCCGGTAAAATACAATTCTACTATCAGCTCCAGGCCGCTTTTATGGGCCTCCTTTACCAGCTTTTTAAACTCCACAACGGGATTGTTTCCTCCTGCATAAGAAGCTTTGGGAGCAAAATAATATGCCGGTCCATACCCCCAGTAATTCAGCTTGCCTGTAGGCCTATCCTGTCCGTACGGATTCCCCGCCCCATGATCTGGCATCATAACCTCCTGAAACTCATTAACCGGCATAAGTTCAATAGCAGTAGCCCCCAATTCCCTGATATATCCAAGCTTTTCCACTATTCCGGCAAAGGTTCCCTTAGCCTTTACCTTTGATGATGGATGCATAGTCAGCCCCCTGGTATGCACCCGGTAAATCACAGTCTCCTCATAAGGGATTTCCAAAGGTCTGTCTCCCTGCCAATCAAAGGTCTCCTGCTCCACAGGAGTCCTTAAAACTTTTCCTCCATTTTCCAACTGTCCCCATACTTCCGCCCCGATAAAACTTCTGCCCCAGGGATCAGCGCAGGCTTTTCCATCCAACTCCAGGCAATACTCCAATCCGGAGAAATCATCTCCCTCCAAGGTCAGATTCCACACATCTCCCTGCCTGTCTTTCTTGCGAAACGCATAAGACCAGGCCGGCTGTTCTTCCCCTTTTCGAAACAAAAGCAGGCTCAAATTCTGTCCCTGAGCCGCAACACTCCAGTGAACCGTTTTATTTTCCGCAGTCATTCCCAAAGGATACCAACGTTCTCCCTGCTCCAATACTTTAAATTTTCCCATGTCTTCCTCCATCCTGTCCTATTGGCTTTTCATTGGCCTACTGGTTTTTTATCTGCTCTGCCAGATCATTTAAATACATCCAGCGCTCCATTTTCTCTTCCAACAGCTGTTCTTTTTCCTGCTTCTTGACCATCAGCTCGTTTAGTTTCCCGTAATCGCTGGCTGCCTCTTCCATCTGTTGTTCCAAAGAAGCAGTCTCCTCTTCCAATCTGGTTATGTCTTCCTCTATGGTTTCCCATTCCTTTTGTTCTTTATAGGTAAATTTCAGCTTTCTTTCTCCCCTGGGCTTTGGGGTTGGCTTTTTGTCCTTCTTCTGTACTTTTTCATTCCAATCTTCTCCGCTGCCCAGTTCTCTCTGTTTTTGCTCCCAAGCCGTCTGATAATCTGTAAAACCGCCTTCATACTGGACAACTCTTCCCTGGCCTTCAAAGGCAAAAATCCGCCTTACCACCCGGTCCAAAAAATACCGGTCATGGGATACAGCTATAACAATTCCGGGAAAACTGTCCAGATAATCCTCAAGAATAGTAAGCGTCTGGATATCCAGATCATTGGTAGGCTCATCCAGCAAAAGTACATTGGGCGCTTCCATAAGAATCCTTAAAAGATAAAGCCGCCTTTTTTCTCCTCCCGAAAGTTTGTCAATAACTGTATACTGCATACTTGGCATAAACAAAAAACGCTCTAACATCTGAGAGGCGCTGATGCTTCCATCTTTTGTCTTCACATATTCTGCCGCCTGACGAATATAGTCAATTACCTTCAAACTTCCATCCATAGCCTCATTTTCCTGAGAAAAATATCCCATTTTAACAGTCTGCCCCACTGTTACCTTTCCTTCATCCGGCTGTATCCAGCCTGCAATGATCTTCATCAGCGTACTTTTTCCGCTCCCGTTGGGGCCGATAATGCCAATTCTGTCATTTTTCAGGAAAATGTAGGAAAAATCCTTCATGAGCACTTTGGAACCATAAGTTTTGGTAATTCCTTCCAGTTCTACAGTAGTTCTTCCAAGCCTGCTTGCAATGGATTCCAGCTCTACATTCCGCTCTTCCTCAGGTCCCTTCTGATCTCTCAAAGCCTCATATCTCTGAATATGCGCCTTCTGCTTGGTGGACCGTGCTCTGGCGCCCCGCTGCATCCATTCCAGTTCAACCCGAAGCAGAGACTGGCGCTTTCTTTCAGTTGCCTGAGCCATATCCAATCTCTCTGCTCTTGCCTTCAAGTATCCCTCATAGTTGGTCTGATAGCTGTAAAACTTGCCTCGTTCCAGCTCTACAATGCGGTTGGTTACACTGTCCAGAAAATACCGATCATGGGTAACCATAAGAAGGGATCCTCGAAAACGCTTCAAATAATCTTCCAGCCAGTCTGCCATATGGCTGTCCAAATGGTTGGTAGGCTCGTCTAACACAAGAAGATCCGCTGTAGAAAGAAGTACGCTGACCAAAGCGACCCTTTTTCTTTGTCCTCCTGACAGTGTCTCTACCTTTTCATCAAAGTCTGTAAAGCCCAGTTTTGTCAGCATTGCTTTTGCCTGACTTTCCAGATCCCAAACATGGCCATGTCCTTCATTTTCCCGGACAATACTCTCCAGTATGGTATCTCCTTCCTGGAACTGAGGATTCTGGGGAAGGAATCGGATATCCAGTCCTCTGCTTCTCACTACCGTTCCCTCATCCGGCTCTTCCAAGCCCGCTGCCAGGCGAAGCAAAGTAGACTTTCCAGTTCCGTTAATCCCAATTAATCCAATCTTTTCACCTTCATTAATACTGAAACTGGTATGGTCAAAGATCAGCCTTTCTGTATAGGATTTAGTCAGATTTTCCATTGTCAATAAATTCATGGCTTCTCTCCTACCTTATCACAAGCTCGACGGGACAGTGGTCAGAGCCTAACACTTCTGTATGAATATCTGCGCTTATCAGCCGGTCCTCCAGGCATTTGGACACACAGAAATAGTCAATGCGCCACCCCGCATTTTTCGCTCTTGCCTGAAACCGATAAGACCACCAGGAATAAATTCCCTCTCTGTCAGGATAAAAATACCGGAATGTATCAATAAATCCCGCTTCCAGAAGCTTTGTGAATTTTTCCCTTTCTTCATCGGTAAACCCGGCATTTTTCCGGTTGCTTTTTGGATTCTTAAGATCTATTTCCTTATGAGCCACATTCAAATCACCGCAGAAAATCACAGGTTTTTTCTCTTCCAGCCCCTTTAAATAGGCAAGATAGGCATCCTCCCACTCCATCCGGTAAGGAAGTCTTGCCAGCTCGCTCTGAGAATTAGGCGTATAGCAGGTCACCACATAGTAATCCGAAAATTCTGCGGTAATAACCCTTCCTTCCTGATCGTGTTCCGGAATTCCAATTCCATAAGCCACAGACAGCGGTTCCTCCTTAGTGAACATGGCGGTTCCGGAATATCCTTTCTTCTCAGCATAATTCCAGTACTGGTAGTAACCTTCCAGGTCAAGTTCAATCTGTCCCTCTTGAAGCTTACTCTCCTGAATACAGAAAATGTCCGCTTCCGCCTCTTTAAAATAATCTAAAAAGCCCTTGCCTACACAGGCTCTCAGGCCATTTACATTCCAGGAAATCAGTTTTTTCATTCCGTCAATTCTCCTTAATTTTACTTCCATGGGAGGCCGGACCATAAGCCCGCTTTCTCCCGCTGTAATTAAGTATAACATCTTCCAGAGTAATAGAAAAGAAATTTCTTGCGGCCCTCCCTGGAGATTCTCTGATTTTCCAGGCGTTCCAAACACTGGTTGCGCTCCATTTTCCCCTATGCTATGATAACCTTAATCAAACGAAACAGAAAGGATCTGATCATGAATACTATCTATTTTCTGACCTGGTACTTTTTTATCTATTCCTTTATAGGATGGTGTCTGGAAATTATTTACGCGGCGGTAAAAAAGCACCATTTCCTAAATCGAGGCGTCCTCAACGGTCCCCTGTGCCCGGTCTATGGCCTGGGAATGATTCTTAGTCTGATATTCTTTCATTCACTGAAAAATGAATTTATCTTTTTAATTGCAGGCTGCGCAGTTATAGCTACTTTGCTTGAATACTTCACCGGAGCCTTGATGGAAAAGCTGTTCCGAAAAAAATGGTGGGATTACTCTGGATATAAATATAATTTAGGCGGATATGTATGCATTCCTTTTTCCGCTCTCTGGGGACTGACCGCCGCTCTCGCCCTGAAATTTTTTCATCCCCTGCTTTATGATCTCATCAGCCGCATCCCTTCCTTTCCGGGCCATTTGATTCTCCTGGTTTTGTTGATTCTCCTGACCGCAGACATACTCAGCGTCCTTGGCGTCATTTTTCAAGTTCAGAAACGTCAGAAACAGCTGGAAGATTTGACGGAAGATCTGCAGAAACTGTCCCTGTGGCTTACAAGAGCCATATTTACTTCTATTGAAAAGCGTATGGTGAAGGCTCATCCCGCCTCAGCCGCTGTCTTACCGCCTCTTTCAAAAAGCAAGTCCACCGTTTTCGCTCAGGGCTGCTCTTTCTATAAGCTGATATGGCTGTTCTTTCTTGGATCCTTTCTGGGAGACATCACGGAAACCATCTTCTGTTATTTTACCGCTGGCAAACTGATGAGCCGCAGCAGCGTGGTCTATGGCCCTTTCAGCATTGTCTGGGGATTGGCCATTGTCATCCTCACTATTATGCTGTACAAATACAGAGATAAGGAAGACCGCTATATTTTTATTTTTGGCACTATAGTGGGCGGTGCATATGAATACATATGCAGTGTTTTCACTGAGCTGGTTTTTGGAACTGTTTTTTGGGATTACAGCAGAATCCCCTTTAATCTGGGAGGAAGAATCAACCTTCTGTACTGTTTCTTCTGGGGACTGGCAGCTGTTGTATGGATTAAAATACTCTACCCGTTTCTTTCCCGGCTAATTGAAAAGATCCCTATGAAAGCAGGAAAATTCCTCAGCTGGTGTATTCTCATATTTATGATCTTTAATATGTCCGTCTCCGCCCTGGCTCTTGCCAGATATTCTGACCGACAGATAAGCCCTCAGGCGGAAAATACGCTTGAAGCAGTTTTGGATCAGCATTTCCCCGATGACCGGATGAACCGCATTTATCCCAATGCAAAAATGAGGTAGACATCATCTAGAATGCCTCCATTTAAAATTAAACTGCCCCCAAAGATTAGAGTTTAAGTCCTAATCTTTGGGGGCAGTTCCTGTATATGTTCATACTTTACGCCGCTTCACCATTAACAAGAATGGTGACCTCGTCCAGTTCAAAATTCTGGATAAATGTACTGCTTACCGCATCCTTTAAAAGGTCTGCCATATCTCCAGACCCTTCCGGCATCTGAGACAGATCCAGGGAAGCATTTCCTTCTGATTCTTCATAGCTGAGTACTTCCGTTCCCTCGTCTAAAACACCATATTCAATCAGCTTGTCCACCAGTGCCTGAGGTGTCAGCTCGTTTACCGCATCCATAGCCTGGTTAAGGTCATTTCCTTCTTCATTGGGACTATATATTGCAATAACCTCCATCGGCTCCACATTGGGATCCGGCACTTTATCCTGAGCGCCTCCTGTGGTAGCCTCAACCGATGGCGCCTGCACTGTTTCTGACTGCTTCTCCGGAGTTGGCGTACATGCTGCCAGGGATAATACCATTAATGTCCCTGCAAAACACAGGATGATTTTTCTCATGATTGCTTACATACCCTCCTTTTACTTCTCTTCAAGCCCTCGAAACCAGCTGTTCAATCCGTTCAGAGCCTTAATCAAAACTTTTATCTCATCCTCCTCCAGATAATTAAGCATACTGTCTATCATCTCCCTGTGAAACCGGGCATGATGTTCATAGACTGCCTTTCCTCTTTCAGACAGGGATATATAGACCACTCTCCGATCTTCTCTCCCTCGGTTACGGACAACATATCCTTTTTTTACCAGGCTGTTCATAGCAATGGTCAGTGTACCTACTGTTACAGAAAGCTCTCTGGCTATGGAAGACATGTTTTTGGGCTCTCCCATTCCAATGGCTTCGATCACATGCATGTCATTATTCGTAAGATCCTGAAATTCGGGAGTCACAATGGCTCTCTGCTCCAGATCCAAAATATCCCGAAACAGTCTTACCAGTATTTCATTGAGAGTTCCGTAAGTATCCACACCAATCCCCTTCTTGATTCTACCGTTCACATTTCCCTGCACAAACCGCTGGGCACGTCTGCCTGCAAACAGCGCATACAGCTGCAGCATAACCTTTTCCTTCTGCAGGAAAAACTTCCGGTTTTCCCATAGAATAAAAACAAAGGCCCCACAGGCCTGCAAGATAAAAGCTTCCACGTAATTATACATGATAATGAATTTGAACACAACCACCTGAATTCTTATGAAATTCTTAAAATCCCTGTCAGAACCACACTTGCCGCCACCCCTGCCCCGGTGGCAATCAGCGCTCCGGCCAACGTATACCGTGTCCTTTTTATACCTGCAGTTCCAAAATATAGACTCATACAGTAAAATAAGGTTTCCGTACAGCTCATCATAACAGAGGTAACCATCCCAACATAAGAATCCGTTCCATATTCTTTAAAAATATCCAGCATCAAACCGGTAGCCGCCGAATTAGATATAAGACGTACCAGAAGAACAGGAACCACTGCTGCGGGAAAATGTATCAGTGCCGCAGGTATGGTCATCAATTGCCCCAAAAAATCCAACAGCCCGGAAGCTCTCAAAATTCCCACTGCCGTCATTAAGCCAATAAGGGTAGGCAAGATTCCTGCCACGGTCTTCATCCCCTCTTTCGCCCCTGCCAAAAAATCGTCAAAAACAGGTCTTCCGGACAAAATGCCAAAACCAGCTATATAAAACAAAACCAGGGGGATCATTATTTCAGACAAAAAAATCAAAACCTTCACTTTGTCAATCCGCCTTTTCCTTTATTGCTACACCTTATTCAAAAATACACCTTTTCATTCCCTTGAATCCATTATAAAATAAGGGAGTAGGAAATCCTTTATGAAATTTTTGAAATAAAACGGAGGCATCTATGAGTATATTATTTTTAGAATATCCGGCCTGCAGTACCTGTAAAAAGGCCCGTAAATGGCTGGAGGATCATGGGGTGGACTTTGAAGACCGCAACATTCGCGAGAACAATCCAACGGAAGAAGAGCTGACGCTGTGGACAACCAAAAGCGGCCTTCCATTAAAAAAATTCTTCAACACCAGCGGTCTTCTTTATAAGCAAAACAATCTGAAGGATAAGCTTCCCTCAATGGCTGACCAAGAACAGATCGCTCTTTTGGCTTCAGACGGCATGATGGTAAAACGCCCTCTGATCGTTGGAGAAGATTTTGTTTTAGTTGGATTTAAAGAGGCAGAATGGGAGAAACAGCTGAATCAGCACATGTAAATTCCTGTGGCTGCGCCACTATAAATCAATCATGAACAACATCTCCATAAACAGACTTGTCCATGGATTAGAATGAAACGTAAAATATGGGAGGCAGAGCTTATGAAAAAAATCATTTTAACCGGCGGCGGTACAGCCGGACACGTTACTCCTAATCTTGCATTAATCCCAGCCCTGCAGAAAAAGGGGTATGATATCCATTATATCGGTTCCTATGAAGGAATTGAGAAAAAACTCATTCAGAATGCAGGAATCCCTTATGACGGCATCTCTTCAGGAAAACTGCGCCGTTACTTTGATCTGAAAAACTTCTCAGATCCTTTTCGCGTAATCAAAGGCTACAAAGAGGCCTTAGCGCTGATTAAGAACTATCAGCCGGATGTAGTTTTTTCCAAAGGCGGTTTTGTGGCCGTCCCGGTGGTTCTGGCAGCGAAACATTATAAAGTGCCAGTAATAATCCATGAGTCTGATATGACTCCAGGTCTGGCCAACAAAATATGTATTCCATCCGCCGCAAAAATTTGCTGCAACTTTCCCGAGACACTTTCCTGTCTTCCCAAAGAAAAAGCAGTTTTAACCGGTTCCCCTATCCGCAAGGAACTTTTAGAGGGAAGCAGACAGGCAGGACTGGAATATGCCGGACTTAGTTCCAACCGTCCGGTTCTTCTGATTATCGGCGGAAGCCTTGGATCTGTCACGGTCAATAAAGCGGTACGAAAAATTCTGCCCGAACTTTTAAAATCCTTCCAGGTGGTTCATATCTGCGGTAAAGGCAATCTGGACAGAACCCTTCAGTCTCTAAAAGGGTATGTACAATACGAATATGTGGATGCTCCGCTGAAACATTTATTTGCCGCTGCAGATCTTATGATCTCCAGAGCCGGGGCCAATTCCATCTGTGAAATTCTGGCTCTTAGAAAGCCCAATATTCTCATCCCCCTTTCCGCTCAGGCAAGCCGGGGGGATCAAATTCTTAATGCCCGCTCTTTCGCAAAACAGGGATTCAGCTGTGTCCTGGAGGAAGAACACTTGTCGGATGCCACACTGCTGAAAGCGGTAAGAGAAACCTATCAGAACCGGAACAGTTACATTTCAAAAATGGAAACCAGTTCTCTGCACAACGCAGTGGATAGTATTGTCCAAATGATTGATGATCTTGCTTAAAAGAATTGCCGGTCTGACTCCCTGTGGAATCAGGCCGGCAATTTTTTTTGCTTTTATGAAAGTCCGCCGCTGCGGTCATACAGATTTTTATGAAAGCGCCTTTCGGATTGCTTCTCCTGTCTCCTTCAGCTCTTCTGGCTGTGCGGTTTTCGGAGTCCAGGATACCATAGCCGGACCGTTTTCATAACGAGGAATAATATGGGTGTGAAAATGGAATACGGTCTGCCCTGCTTCCTCTCCATTGTTCTGCACAACATTAAACCCAGCACAGCCTAAGGACTCCTTCATTGCCCTTCCCATTTTAGCGGCCAAAGGCATAATTCTGGCTGCTACCTTTTCATCCAGCTGGCACAGATCCTTGTAATGATCCTTAGGAAGAATCAGTGCATGTCCTCTGGACGCAGGCCCTAAATCAAGAATTACCCGAAACATTTCATCTTCATAAACAGTTTCTGATGGAATCTCTCCATTGGCAATTTTACAAAAAATACAGGTTTCATCTTTCATATCTTCTATCTCCTTTTCCATTTCATTGCTGCTCCCCAATTTCTCCGCTGCTAAAAAATTCTCTCTCTTTTTTTCGGTCTCCGATATAAAATCAATCCCATAAAAATTCCTATAAGAAGTCCCGAAATATGAGCCACATTATCAACGCCTGTGCTGGTAAAGCCAAAATACAGGGAACACACGATCATAATAACTAGCTGACGGCTGCTTAAATGCTCCAGCCGGCCGCGATTTACAGACACTGCATACAGCAGTCCGCCGATTACGCCAAAGATTGCTCCCGAAGCGCCCGCTGAAACTACGTTCCAGCTTTCCTCTATGTTATACAGCATGGAAAACACATTAGCACCGATGCCGCTTACCAAATAAAGGACCAGATACTTTGCATGTCCCAGGGCCCGCTCCAGATTATCTCCCAAAATAAACAAAATAAGCATATTATTCATAATATGATTGATCCCAAAATGCATAAACATGGAGGACAGCAGGCGGTAATACTCCCCGCCTCCAAGAACCAGAGGCGTATACATGGCCCCATGAGCGACCATAAAATTCACATCCTCTGTAGAACCTGTCAGTTCCAAATATATAAAGTAAATTATATTCACTCCTATAAGGCCTATGGTTACATAAGCTGTTTTCTGCCTGCGAAACTCATCCATTTTTGCTCTCCTTGGTAGTTTGTTTCTATTCTACCACAAGGATTCTCATCATGTAAATATATAACCAAGGTCAGCAATATAAACCAAATCTCCGTCCCTGAGCAAAACAGCTTCGTTATTTTCCAGTGTTCTTCCCCCAACTGTAGTTCCATTTGTAGAATTTAAATCTGTAATCTGGTACTCGTCTCCTATTCGGTCAATTCTTACATGAAGCCTGCTGACAGTTTCCCTCTGAAGGACAAAATCTGCCAGTCCCTGCTGTTTTCCAATAATAAAGGGAACATAGGAAATTAAAATATCCGCCTGGTTTTCCTCAATTGCCTTAAGTCTCTTATAGTCCTCCGTACCGACTTGTTCCGTCAGCAAAACCGTATTCCCCCCTTCTGTCCCTGCCCTTTTATCCTCCATAGCTTCCGCCGTTTGGACCTCCTCCTGAAATACCATCTTCCACTGATAAGAGTCCTTTTCTACCCTTTCCATATCATTTTTTTCAGATACTTTCTTATAGCGGTCCTTTTCCACCAAATGTGGCTTTGACTCCATGGGCAGCAGAAAAGATAACAGCAAATACACTGCCAGCGCAGCGATCACTGGAAAATACCAAAGCTGAACCAGACTCTCTCTTCCTTTCAGCAGCCATATAAACCCTGAACACAAAACCGCTGATCCAAAGGGAATCAGTAAAAAAGTTATGCTCTGACTCTTATTCTTCTCCCCCTCTTTCCCTTGGTCCG
Organism: Candidatus Hungatella pullicola; assembly: GCA_019114305.1. Classification (GTDB taxonomy): domain Bacteria; phylum Bacillota; class Clostridia; order Lachnospirales; family Lachnospiraceae; genus Hungatella_B; species Hungatella_B pullicola. The sequence goes on from DXFU01000089.1 coordinate 28,156, forward strand.
GCTCCTGTTTTTCAGGAACCGAAGGAACTGATTTTATCTCTGATTCTCTCATCTTTCGGCCGCCATAGTTCCTTTCTTCTTCCGTTTCAGCCTGGTTATTCTCGCTGCCCTTTTCCTTACAGCTGTGAACCAGAATTCTCATCAAGTCATCAATTCCATAATTTTCTTTCAAACTCTCCTGATAAAGGCCATAGGCCATTACCACACATTTTTTATCTTTATGATCTGCCTTCCCAAGCAGATACTGAAGAAGAGCTGTCATATCATCGGGAAAATTCCCTTTTCTGCCAGGTATCAGACAGAGACTGACTGAGAAATTCTCCGGACATATATAGATATACTCTGGCTCCAGAAGAATCTGACTCTCTTTCAGCAAGTATTTCTCCATTCGCCCCAAAACATGATAAATACCTGCTATCAGCTGATACAGCTCCTCAGATCCCATGGTTGTACATTCCAGAAGCCTGGACAGCGGTTGTTTGGATGTAATCTCATAATAATAAGTATTCTGATTATCCAGCCTTTTCAAATGGAAGGGCAGCAAACCCTCAATGCTGTTGGCCTCCATCATTTTAAGTTCATAGCCCTTACAGAAAATCTCCTCTGGATCAATCATTAAATAGTTGTGCTTCATTTCTCTCCTGTAGCTTATTTTCATCCTGTTCCTCCCTGTCAAGAAGAGCAATAAAACGCAGAAAATTCTCTGGTTCAAATACCTTTTTCTCTATCTCAAGCTTCCATCTGCCACCTTCTCCAGACGCAAGAATTTTCCTTCCAGTGAAAGGGCTGCCCGCTATTTCCATTGAAAAATCATACCGTTCCCATGTATAAGGAGTTCCCGCTTTTTCCAACGCCTTTTCAACCGCTTCCACAGCTTCCATCTCTTCATTATGTCCCAGCTGTTCCACCGATTCCATCAAAACCATACTGCCTACTACCTCATCTCTCAATCCATAAGCCATCCTCATCATCGTCAGTACTGCCATTAATACCACCGACATAACCAAAGATGCTTCAACAGTAAAGCTTCCTTCATAGCTATATTTCATAATATCATCATTCCAATCCATACAGGAACCAGAAAAGGGATAAAGGGAAAGGCAGTATTCCTTAAATTTCTCTCCCCCTTTTTACTGGTCAAAATCAGTATTCCCCCAAGAGCAGCCGCTGTTATAAGTCCATAAAACAGCAGTTCCAGATTTTTCACAGCCCCCAAATAAAATCCGCTTACAACAAAAAAGAATCCATCTCCTCGTCCAATTCCATCTTTTGCGGCTCGTGAAACGAAAATTAAGCCTCCGCCTGTCAGACAGCCTAATATTCTTTTTAATCCATCTTCTCCATCCAGAAAACAGAACAGGATTCCCAAAAAGGCAAAAAGCAAAAATACCCATAGATCAATAGATCTTCGCCTTATATCCTGTAAAGCAGCAGTCAGTAAAAACAGCGCAAAGATACCTTCCTTCCACATTCCCGTCTCCTATTCAGCTGAACAATAACTACATGGCCCTAAACTGGATACCTGATCCAAAGGCACTGCTTTTACATAAGCGGCAAGAGAGCTGCAGTATCGGCTGCCATGGTATGCTTCGCCTGACGGAAGAATATATGCGATACCCCTGGACTTTGCTTTTTCTCCGCATACCTGACAGCATCGGTATCTTTTTCCATTACTGTTTCTAAGCTTCTCTGCATCATCAAAGGAAACAGGCTTCAAGTCATTGTACAGATAGTGGCAGTACCGATCTGTATGATAGCGGGAGCTTTCCCTGCCTATATATACCAGCCTTTCTTCTCCTTCCCAATGAGTTCCATGTTCTCCGTTTTCTTCCTTACTGTCTCCAATCCATATCCTTCTGCGGCTTCTGGAGGTCATAGTTACTTCAGCCATTCCAAATATGGAAAAAGGCAGGGAAATTTTATATTCCGCTATAAAATCTAAGGTCTCCCCATCCTCTAAAATGTTTGACTTTAGAAAAGAGATCCCCTTTATTCTGGTATTTTTCAGCCCCTGCCTTACTTTAGCCTCCACAAAAGCTCCTACTGCCGCTGCTGAGGAAAACTCTTCTTTATAGCGTTTCAAACCTTCGATTTCTCCGTAATTCTCCCCGTCCACAAACAAAACAGCGTACTGACTTGCCTGCTGACAAGCTGATTCCAACAGAGTCTGAACTTTTCTGCTCTCATTTATCATCTCAATGGGAAACATTAAAGTAACTGAAAAAAATATAAAGAGAGGAAGGATCCATGCGGCCTCCACTGTTATGCTTGCCTTGCTCCTGCATCTTCTGAGCATTTGCCCTGTGATTTTAAGAAAGGTGGCTGATAATGCCCTTTTTCCCAGGTTGTTCCATTTATTGAAGGGGATTCGTACCTGGAGAGCACTTTTCTTTCTTAAACTGTAAACTTTGTTCTTTTTACTGAAATATCCTGGAAAAAAGGACATAAGCAGCCGCCTTTCTCTTTACCTGTTTATTCCTGTATGTTTCATTCTAAAATTTAATAAGCTTTTTCCGTGTAAACCTCCAGTTGGTAATCAGCGCCTCCAAAATAGAATCCAAATCCCCTTCTGGCCTGGACTTTCCCTCTTATTCCAGCCTGCCAAACACAGCCTGCCATTCGAAAATCCCCTTCCTGTCTTCTTATATTCATCTGAATCAGATCCATGATCCTGTAATACATATCCTCTGGTTTCTCCAAAAGCATCAAAAGCTTTAAATAAACACGGTAATTAAATCCTGACTCATTTTCGCCTCCGTCTTTACACTGACCGGACTTCCCCATTTCTAAAAGTCCTTCCAGATCCAGATTCCAGTTCTCTCTTGTCTTTATGAGAACCACCTTCCTGCCTTCCAGAAGACTTTTCACATCTGTCAGGGCCTCTCCCAAAGCCCACACTCCCATAATGAAAAAACCAAGTATATCTACAAGAGGCGCTATTCCTGTGATTCCCGCAATTACTGCCGCAAGGGCCTTTGATTCTTCCCGTTTCTGTGGATCTGTAAGAATATGAAGGAAATTCAGCCCCTGGCGCAAAATCACCATTCGGAGCACTGCTGCTTCCAGATTTTTTTCATCGGAATCTCCATGCCCTATTATATATTCCTGCTCATAAATCACTTCCTTCCTCTCCTGTGAGGAAAAGTCGGAAAAAAACTCATCTATATAAGCAAACAGAAGCAACTTCTCTGTCAATCCTGTTTCCACGTTCTCCCCGCCGTTATTTGTGTTTATCAGAGAAGGAAATTCTCTCCTGTCCAGAATTCCAGGAGATACTGTCACATCATATGGAAGGAGCAATTGCAAAAGTCCGGAACCTGCCATTTTTTCAATCTGTTCCAAAAATCCCTGCTTTTCCTCATCCTTCAATCCACTGTTCCAGGAAAATCCAGGTATTTTGATCTCACTCCACAGGTCAGCTGCCTCGGACCAGACGGACTGTCCATCCTGTGCCATTTCCGCTTCGTCTGCTTCCTCATACTCCTCTTCCCCACGGTCTTCCAAATATGAAACCGTTTCTCTTACCCACTTCCTATTCTCTTCCGTTTCGGCTGCCGCCTGAAGGATTTCCCTTCTCCTTTCTCCATCCTGACTGGTATAAGACTGGTAACCCTTTGTCTCCTCAAGCAAGGTCTGATAAATCTCTTCCCCCATATCATCGCGTCTGGCTGCAAGATCATTGCCTGTATTCTTAAGGCCTCGTTC
>DXFU01000090.1 GCA_019114305.1 Candidatus Hungatella pullicola
TTTAATCAGGTCCAGCATGACCGACTTGCCGCTTCGGCGGATACCAGTCAGGACTTTTACCAGGTCGTTTCCGATGAAAGGACGGATACGGCTCATATAGGTTTCCCGTTTAATCATATTGATCTGCCTCCTTTCCTTGATCTGGCGTTCTTCTTACGCCATCCGGTTATACTCGTAGGGTGCTTCTTGGGTTGTTTTTATGATATCACGGATATACTGGATTTTCAATCAATAGAAATGATTTTTAACGGTTATAACCGATAAAACTTATATTTCGACATAGATTGACAGCTGAAATAAAAAGGAGAACGCAATGAAACGGAACGAAGCGGAAATGAGGATAGCGTACCAGATCGAGAGTACAGACCCGAAAGAAGTAGATTTTGACAAAGAAAACAAAAAAGCCGAAAGCCCTGTAATTTCAAAGCTTTCGGCAAATTTTCTGGCGTCCGCGAGGTGATTCGAACACCCGACCTACCGCTTAGGAGGCGGTCGCTCTATCCAGCTGAGCTACGCAGACGTACATTCTCCTGCATCCCTTTCATAAGAGAAGAAACGCTCTTATTATCATACCCTAAAATAAGGAAAAAATCAAGAATTTATCTTTATTTATTCCTTAAAATTTACTTTTCCCATCATCCAGATCTGCCCTTTAAACCTGCGTCCCACCGCCGGTTCGCCGAGAAGATCTTTCTTGTTGATTCCCACATTAAAGAGAATGTCATTGCACTCAATGGTCATATTGTAAATTTCTTCCATTGATATTTCATTCTTCAAAGTCCTTATTTCCTTGATTTCGCCGATAATGGAGTACTGATCACACTCAATCCCCCAGGGCATAAAACAGGATTCAATAATAGAATATACATCTTCCTTTGCCAGTCTCCTGGAAATCTTGGAATACAGATCGATATCTTCTATGGTCAGTGTCTCCATGGCGTCTTCATCTCCATGTTTGGCCGCCTCCAAAAGGCTGTTTCGGTTCATGGACGCTACCTTGGCCATCTCAATCTGTCTGGCAGTCTTCTGAATTGGGAGAAGCACCTTTCCTTCCACAGCCAGGCCGGACAAATTTACGGACTGGGATTCCAGAGAATATCTGTTTTTCCGACGGATCCGGTATTCCATAGAATTGCTCACATAAAAGATCAGAGAAATGCCCACTTTGTACTCATCCAGCATTCCCGCATAGGTTTCCCTCTCTGCATGCCGTTCAATACTGCATTCTTCTTTCGAACTGGCGCAGTCACCCGTCAGGTAGGGAAAATAATAATCCAGCTGAAAACTTCCCTCCGGGCGCTCCTCTCCCACCAGACTGACTCCCAGTCCTGGCGCCAGCTCACACCGGTATTCCGCATAAATTGTATCCTCTGCAAGAACCAGACGGTTAACCGCCGACGCTTTTTTCATTAAAGTATTCAGCAATGCCTCTTCTTCCCGCTTGGTAATACACTCGGAAAAACCTGCTGCCCGTAAAAACTTATGCATTGAATCACCTGCTTTCTCTTCTCTTTTTAATCTCAACCTCCTGCCTTCGCCCTCAGAACAGCTGCGATTCCTTATGCGCCGGCATCTCTGGTGATTATACAATATATATATTCAAAATGCCAGTAAAATTTTTATTACATACCACTCTCTTCTGTGTATTCTCAGTCCGCCTTTTCTGAAATATCCCGGAACCAGTAACACAAAAGCTGCCGGACCAAAAAATCCGGCAGCTTTCTGCATTTGTCACGCTTATATTCCGATTGTATTAATTATACAATACCCTGTGCCATCATAGCGTCTACAACCTTCTCAAATCCGGCAATATTCGCGCCTGCCACATAATTTCCAGGAACGCCGTAACGGTTTGCCGCATCATCAACCTTTGCAAAGATGTCAGCCATGATCTTCTTTAACTTGGAATCAACCTCTTCAAAGGTCCAGGACAGTCTCTGGCTGTTCTGGGACTGCTCTAATGCGGAGGTAGCAACACCGCCTGCATTTGCAGCCTTTCCAGGCATGAACATCATACCGTTCTCTAAGAAGAAGTCGGTAGCCTCTCTGGTAGAAGGCATATTTGCACCCTCAGCCACAACAAAGCAGCCGTTTGCCTTTAATGCCTTTGCATCCTCTAAATCCAGCTCGTTCTGGGTTGCGCAGGGAAGAGCGATATCGCACGGAATGGTCCAGATTCCCTTGCCTTCGGTATAAACAGCGGTAGGAACCTTCTCCACATACTCTTTGATACGTCCGCGGCGAACTTCCTTGATCTCCTTTACTACATCCAGCTGGATGCCGTCTTTGTCGTAAATATAGCCGTTGGAATCGCTTAATGCAACTACCTTTGCGCCTAACTGCTGTGCCTTTTCTGTAGCATAGATTGCCACGTTTCCGGAACCGGAAATCACAACCGTCTTTCCTTCCATCTGCTGGCCATTGTGCTTTAACATCTCATCCAGAATGTATACCAGACCGTAGCCGGTAGCCTCGGTACGTGCCAGAGAACCGCCGTAGGTCAGTCCCTTTCCGGTTAATACGCCTTCATACTGACCGGTAATTCTCTTATACTGGCCGTACAGGTAGCCGATCTCTCTTCCGCCTACACCGATATCGCCGGCAGGAACATCCTGATTTGCACCAATATATTTGCATAATTCCGTCATAAAGCTCTGGCAGAATGCCATAACTTCGCGGTCAGACTTGCCCTTAGGATCAAAGTTGGAACCGCCCTTGCCGCCGCCGATGGGCAGACCGGTCAGGGAATTCTTAAATACCTGCTCAAAGCCCAGGAACTTTAAAATGCTCTGGTTTACTGAAGGATGCAGACGAAGGCCGCCCTTGTAGGGTCCGATAGCGCTGTTAAACTGTACACGGTATCCCTTATTTACCTGAACCTGTCCGTTATCATCTACCCACGGCACACGGAAAGAGATGATTCTCTCCGGTTCAGTTAAACGCTCCAGAAGGCCCATCTTGCGGTACTTCTCTTCATTTGCGTCAATTACCAGCTTTAAAGAGTCCAGAACTTCTTTCACTGCCTGATGGAACTCAGACTCGCCGGGATTCTGCTCAACGACTCTTGCATATACTTCATCAACGTAAGACATTTGATTCTCCTCCTTAATTTTCTAATTGGATCATATGATTTCATGATTTAATCCATTGAAGAAAATTATAGCAACTTAAGAAAATTATGTCAATATTATGCGTTTCCTTTTTTTCTCCAGCTTTTCGATGCTAAGATTTTTTTATTTTTAAGAAAATTAAAGTAATTTGAAGTTCAATCTGATAATATTTTTCTGTGTTCGTTGATTATAATACATTTTTGTTAATTATCAAAAAAATAAACCGGCTTTTTTCCTTTATGATCAGCCGGCTTATTTCTTTTATTCTCTGCATTTTTACTATTTTACGTTTTTTCTTTATTTTTTTAAGTTAAACAAATCATTTTTTAGGATTTTTGTTTTCTTTTCCTTCGAATCTAAATTTTAGAAAGCGTTTTCTTCTTTTTGCCCCGATGCGCTTTTTTGAAAAAAGATTGAATAATTCCATTATATCCGAATAAATAAAAGCATAAAAGAATAAATATAACCTTTTACTTATCTTCCGGCTCTGAATATTCCACATATCCCAGAGCCTGCTCCAGTGCTTCTCTCTCTTCGCTGCCCAGGAGAACTTCGGTCTGTCCCCGGTCTACCCTCTTCAGATACATATAACAGCCTTCCCGGCTGTGAACCGAATTCAGCACAAATCCGCTGTTTGTATAATCAAGAAGTGCGATGGCAAAACTTAAATTTCCTCCCATTCCCTGAAATGCATTATAGCGTACCAGTCCCAACTTTTGAAAAGATGCTCTGATATTCCGATTAATGCTTCGAATGTTTTCCTTATTTGTTTTATCCTCGATTTTCAGCAGGTTAATATCTTCAATCTGCTTAATCAAAAGATCTTCCAGAGTTTCTGCATCTTTTCCGCGCATAAACAGGTCATATCTCCGGTACAGCTGACTCATCTTAATCAGGCAGATAATTACCGTGATAAATAAAATCAGTGTAATTACCGCAAGCCCCAGGATCAGATATCCGGGATCGATTCCCATTTGATTCATAATACTGTTTTCCATTCTATCCTGTCACTCCTTGGTCACCTTATGGATTCAATCAACTCAACAATCCGCTCCAGCTCGGATGCCGAATAATACTCAATTTCAATGCGGCCTTTGTTCTTGTCTTTCTGATGGATCATGACCTTTGTGCCCATAATTCCCTTCATCCGTTCTTCCAGATCCCGGAATATGAAACTTAAATCCCGTTCTTCCTGTTCTTCCTTTTTCTCTTTCACCGGCTTTGTCATGGATTTTACGATCTTCTCGGTTTCCCTGACACTGAGACCTTTTTCTAATATTCTTTTAGCAAGTTCTTCCTGCTGCTCCGGCTCTTCCAGAGCTAAAAGTGCCCGGGCATGTCCGCTGCTGATTTCTTCATTAACCAGCATATTTCTGATGGATTCCGGTAATTTCAGCAGACGGATGCTGTTTGTAATCGTAACACGGTTTTTGGAAACCCGCGAAGCAATCTCTTCCTGCTTCATGCCGAATTCCTGCATAAGCTGATGATATGCCATAGCCTCTTCAATGGGATTTAAGTCCGCTCTCTGTACATTCTCAATTAATGCGATCTCCACTGACTGCTGCCGGTCATATTCACGGATAATAACGGGAACTTCCTTCATTCCGGCCAGCTTTGCCGCTCTCCAGCGCCGCTCTCCTGCAATAATCTGATACATATCCCCCGTTTTCTTTACCAGGAGAGGCTGCAGGATACCGTATTCCTTCATAGAATCAGCCAATTCCTGAAGAGATTCTTCATCAAATTTCTTTCTGGGTTGTTCTCCATTTGGCTCGATCTGCGTTATCTTAATGGATGTTTCACGTGAAACATTCTCTTCTGTTTCTTTGTTTTCCCCGGGATTTTTCCGTCTGTTTCGTAAAACGGTAGTTCTTTCTTCCGGATTCACATCTTCCTTCTCTGCATGCAGCGAATCCATATCCTCTGAATGAGAGCTGCTCCGCTTTTCATCTGCCTCGCGGACTACATCATCACCAAAAAAGGCCCCAAGTCCTTTTCCCAATGCTGAACGTTTTGCCATTATAATCCTTCTCCTCTGCTTATAACCTCTGCCGCCAAAAGACGATAACTTTCTGCACCTGTTGATCTGGAATCATACAAATTAATTGACATTCCATGGCTCGGAGCCTCAGCCAGGCGCACATTTCTAGGAATTATCGTTTTGTAAATGTTTTGATTTAGGTTGCTCTTTACGCTTTCCACCACTTCCAGAGACAGATTTGTTCTGGCATCATACATAGTAAATACAACGCCCTCCATCTCCAAAGAAGGATTCAGCTTCTTTTTTACCAGATTAATGGTTTTCATCACCTGGGTCAACCCCTCAAGAGCATAATATTCACATTGAATGGGAACCAAAACCGTATCTGCTGCTGTCAGCGCATTAATCGTAAGAAGATTTAATGAGGGTGGGCAGTCAATTAATATGTAGTCATAGTCATTCCGGACCGAACTTAAATGTTTTCTCAGCAATGCCTCTTTGTCTTCAACATCTAAAAGTTCAATTTCTGCACCTGCCAGATTTACATCTGATGGCAAAACATCCAGATGTTCCTGAACACTTTCTGTAATACAGTCGTCAATGGTACATTCACCAATCAAAAGCTCATAAACCGTGTTTTCTATATTTCCTTTTTCCAGGCCCAAACCGCTGGTTCCATTTCCCTGCGGATCAAAATCCACCATCAATACTTTCTGTCCTGCCTCTGCCAGGCAGGCAGATAAATTAATGGCTGTTGTAGTTTTTCCTACCCCGCCTTTCTGATTCGCGATGGCTATTACTCTTCCCATGAATTACAATCCTCTTTTCCTTGTTGAAAACACAACTTTTTCGTATTTTTACGCTGAAAGTCCTGCCGCCGGATAAGCGGCGTTAATTCAGGGATGCCAAATGCGCCGCCACACTTTCATGGGATGGCTGGTATGCTCCCGCCGGCGCATGATGGTTTACGTCAATGGTTTCCGTCTCTTTCAACCTCGTAAAAACACTTTTTTTAGTATAACATATTCTCACTTTTTTTCCTATTATAATATATCACAAAAAAGCACATGCAAAAAGATTATTTATAATTTTAAGAAAATGTTTCACGTGAAACATCTCATTTTTCATTTTAGGATCCTGTTTCTCCATAAATATCTCCTTTCCATCCCCCGCTCAACATCCAAAAAGAACATATATACTGAAAAAACACCTCTCACAATTCGACATAAAATACCCATTGTATTCATAGAATGCCTGTATTATAATGGAAGAAACAGGGGGGATTCGGTGCGCCAACGACCAAAATGCACCACAGAAATCAGGAGGAACATATTGAATGAGCAGTAAAAACAAACTTTTAACTATGTTAATTCTCGGCTCCGGAGCCGCCGCTTCCATGGCTCTTATTAACAAATACATTCAAATATCCGCTTCCGGCAAAAACATTTTGGAAGATTCCGAATCTCTTTGCTATCGCTGGCGTTTTGGAAATATTCATTATAAAAGAACAGGAAACGGAAAGCCGCTTCTCCTGATCCATGATCTTGCCTCTTCTTCCAGCAGTTATGAATGGAATTCCGTAGTCCGTCCTTTAAGTGAGCATTTTACGGTATATACCATAGACCTTTTAGGCTGCGGACGATCCGAAAAACCAAACATGACATACACAAATTATCTGTATGTACAGTTGATTTGCGACTTTATCAAGTCCGTAATCGGAAGACGAACCAGTGTGATTACCAGCGGAAGCTCCGCTTCTCTTGCACTTATGGCCTGCAGCAGCAACAGTAATCTTTTCGACAGCCTGTTTTTCATTAATCCGGACAGCCTTCTTTCCTGCAGCAAAGTACCCGGAAAGTCTGCAAAACTTTATAAATTTATTTTAGACTTTCCTATTATCGGCACATTTATATACCATATTGCCTGCAGCCGGCAGAATCTTCAGCAGCTGTTTATGAATGAGTATTACGAAAATCCCTTTTCTGTTAAAGGAAGCATAGTCGATGCTTACTACGAAGCTGCCCACCTTGGGAAATCACCAAAGTCCCTTTACGCCAGCATTGCCTGCCATTACACCAAATGCAATGTGATTAATGCACTGAAAAAAATCGACAACAGCATTTATATCGTAGGAAGCCAGTGGATTTCCGATATGGAAGAGCGGATCGAAGAATACAGAAAATACAATCCCGCAGTGGAATCCACAATGCTGACCCAGGGAAAACAGCTGCCCCATCTGGAATGTCCCAGCCAGGTTATGCAGGCGGTACACACCTATTTATATTAAATATTGTTTTTTAATTCAGCCAGGAAACACGAAACAAAAAATTGCGCCATGGCTAAGAATCATTGAGTCCTGATAATCCTATTGTGCCGGAGTCAAAGAAGATTTAAGATCTGACTCCGGCATTCTCTTATTTCAGCCTGAATTTCAGAGAATCCAGGCTTGATATATTTAACATGTAATAGATAATTTTCACTCTGTTTTTACAATTATCCGCTTGAAAAATCAAATTTTATTAACATGAAATCCATTTATTAATATCGATTCCGTTTAATTTCTCCTTGCAGCTATCACCCTTTTTTCTCAGTTTAAATTCTCAGCCCATCAAAATGTTTCACGTGAAACATTTTACTCCTTTCTCTGATATCATCCATCTCTTTTTATTTACCCTTTTCCTTACTCTGATAGTCTGCCGCCGGATAGGCGGCGTTAATTCAGGGATGCCCAATGCGCCGCCACACTTTTGCGGGATGGCTGGAGCGCCGCCCGCCGGCGCATGATGGTTTACTTTGAAAGTCCTGCCGCCGAACAGGCGGCATGTATTCAGGGATGCCAAATGCGCCGCCACACTTTTAAGGGACGGCTGGAGCGCCGCCCGCCGGCGCATGATGGTTTACTCCTTGCTTTTTCGGATCACTTACGTTCCTTTATTTATTAATCTCCTCGGCATGCTTCTCCTTTTCTCTTTTCCCTTCTTTTCCCTTCTTTCTCCTCTTATCTATTTTGCTTTCACCAACTTTATTTCCATTTCCACTAAACTCTCTCTGAATATGAATCCCCATTTTCCATACAACCAAACAAAACGACATCCGACTTCCGGAAAAACAAACAAAATGCCTCACAATCCTCAACTCCTAAAAATGATTCCTCTCCCCTTCACTCTATTCCCATGTATCTGCAAAAAAGAAAGCCCACACACACCTGACTTTAAGTGTGTATGGACTTTATGTGTATAGGCTTTATGCGTATAATCTTTATACATAATTTCATTTCCGGCCGCCAGCAAGAATAACCTTCATCCTCTATCTTCCGTTTCTCTCCTTATCTGTAAACGAATCTCTCATACAAACCACACGCTTATACAAGAGGCTCTTTTGAAGGAAGCCCTGCTTTCCTGGGATATTTCTTGGGAGTATTCTTCTCTTTTTGAATCCAAACGAAAGTTCTCTTCATGTCCGTGCCTGGCAGACAGAAAGGTACTATTTCTTTTATCTTTCCTCCAAGGATTTCCACCGCATGACCTGCTGCTTTTACTTCCTCTTCGATCTCTCCCGATTTATAAGCGATAAAGTTTCCGCCTTTTTTCACAAAAGGCAGACAATACTCCGAAAGCGTAGACAGATTTGCCACTGCACGGGATACTGCAAGATCATACTGCTCCCTCCTGGAGGAATCCCGTCCGAAATCCTCTGCCCTTCCATGGATGGCATCAATTCCGTTGAAATGAAGGGCTTCAAATACCTCTTCCAGAAATTTTACCCGCTTATTCAGAGAATCCAGTAAAGTAAAATGACAGTCAGGAAAAGCGATTTTCAATGGAATTCCCGGAAATCCGCCTCCGGTTCCCACATCAATAATCCGCAGGACAGCACCTTCTTTCAGCTCCGGCAATACCTTAACCAGAGAAAGACTGTCCACAAAATGCTTTGTAATCACTTCCTCTTCCTCTGTGATCGCTGTCAGATTCATTACTTTATTTTTTTCGATCAGCATCTCATAATATTGAAAAAACTGTTCCATCTTCTCTTCATTCAGAGAAATTCCGATCTCTCCCAGCTGTTTCTCCATCTGGATCTTAAAGCTGTCCCTCATGCAAACCTCCTTCTTGTATCTCTAATCCATCCCCTGCTTCTCATCCTTTTCCATGCCGCATCTGCTCCATATAAACCAGCAAAACAGAAATATCTGCCGGAGATACGCCGGAAATCCGGGATGCCTGGCCAATATTTGCCGGTTTCCGCTGATTCAACTTCTGCACAGCTTCTTTTCGCAGGCTGTTTACCAAAGAATAATCGAAATCTTCAGGAATTTTCTTATTTTCCAGTTTCTTAAACTGGGCCACCTGCTGCATCTGCCGCTTAATGTACCCTTCATATTTTATATTTATGTTAACCTGTTCCTGGACATCATAAGGAAGTTTGGGCCGCTTATCATCCAATTCAGTTAACATAAAATAATTTAATTCCGGCCTCTTTACCAGTTCTGCAAGTGTTGTTCCTGATTTTAGTACTGTGCTGTTATGCTGTGCTAAAAAGTTTTGTACTTTTTCACTTGTGCCAATATTTACCGTTTCCAGACGGCGGCTTTCTTCTTCGATGGCTTTTTCCTTCCACAGAAGCCGGTCATACTC